>DAOTYP010000122.1:0-12560 GCA_034434975.1 Anaerolineae bacterium
CGCCTGGGCTGACCAGGGCATCCTGGGGTATCCGATCCATCAGCAAAAGGGGGCTGCCCACCTGGCCGCGGACGACGCCGGGCAAGCGCGAGCCTTGGATGAAGGCGCTGACGGCGCTGTTGGGGTCGGTGAGCAGAAGGACTTGGCTGGTGGTCGCGAAAACCTCGGTAACCCGTCCGACCAACCCCCTCTCCGTCACTACCGCCATGCCGGGCTGGATGCCATGTCGTTTGCCCAGGTCAATCTGGATCGTGTCCATGTAGTTGGTTGGGCCTTCCGTCAGCACGCGGCCTGTGACCTCGCTGCCCCGCACGGCCAGATGAGGGTTGGCTTCCGCGAAGCCGAGGAGCCTGCGCGCCTGTTCATACTCTTGCTCTATCTCGCTGGCCCGCACCTTATCAATGAGGAGTTGATCTACCTGCGCCTGGAGTTCCTGGTTGCGCGCCCGCAAGGTGGCCAGGTCACGCGCGGTCTCCGAGAGGTCGCGCAACACTGCGCTGACCCCATTAAGCCCTCGTATACCCGGCTCCAGCCCTTGCAGGAAGATGTTCTCCACCGGTCGCAGATACCCCGAGCGCTGCGCGGCCAACAGCGCGAACGTGCAGATGAAGAGAAGCATGGGCCATGCCGGGGAGTTGAGCAACCTCTTGAAGCGGCTCGTGCGAGAAAGGGACATCTGCCGTCCGTTCCCTTCGGGCTAATGGACCGTGCTGCCGCGTTGCATGCTCGCTAGCACTTTGTGCAGGGTGTCCAATTCCTCTAAGATCTTCTCTGCGCCGCGCGCCACGCAACTGAGCGGGTTATCGGCCACGTAGACGCGCATGCGCGTTTCGTCTGACAGGCGTTCGGCCAACCCCGCCAGCAGCGCGCCGCCGCCGGTCAAGGCGATGCCGTTCTGCATGAGATCGGCTACCAACTCAGGAGGCGTCTCGTCCAGCGTGTTCTTGACGCTTTCCACGATGACGTTGACGGAATTGCTCAGCGCCTCGCGTATTTCTACGCTGCTGACCTCAATGGCTTCCGGCAGGCCTGTGATCAGGTTGCGCCCGCGCAACACGACGGTCCGTTCTTGTTCCAAGGGGTAGGCGGAGCCGGCCGTGATCTTGGCCTCTTCTGCCATTCGTTCGCCGATCAAGAGGTTGTATTTCTGCCGGGCGTAGTTGATGATGTCTTCGTCCATCTCGTCGCCGGCCACGCGAATGGAACTGGCGACCACGATGCCGCCCAGGGAGATCACCGCCACCTCGGTCGTGCCGCCGCCGATGTCCACGACCATGCTCCCCACCGAATCGGTAACCGGCAACCCTGCGCCGATGGCCGCGGCGATGGGCTCTTCCACTAGGTAGGCCTCGCGCGCGCCAGCGCTGAGGGTCGCATCATAGACGGCCCGTTTCTCTACCTCGGTAACTCCGCTGGGGATGCCGACCACGACCCGTGGCCTAGGAATCCGCAAGAGGAGGCGTTCATGTACCTTGCGGATGAAGTAATGGAGCATCTGCTCCGTGACTTCAAAATCGGAGATCACGCCATCGCGCAGGGGGCGGACTGCTATAATGTTGCCCGGCGTTCGTCCTACCATCTCTTTGGCCTCGGCGCCAATGGCGAGCACGCGCTTGGTCTTCTTCTCAATGGCGACGACCGACGGCTCGTTGATGACCGTGCCTTTCCCCCGCACGTTCACCAACGTGTTGGCAGTCCCCAGATCAATGCCGATATCTAGAGAGAACATGCCCAGGAGGGCATTCAAAGGGTTGACCAAAGGGGTCTCTCCTGGCTCGTGATGAGATTGCAGCCTACAAGGTGGGCGTCCTCAATCGCGGTTAGATTATACCATACCCCCTTGGCGGAGCAAAGGCTTAGCCTGTGGTATAATGCACATGTGAACGTGGTGCAAGCGGTGAAACAGACGCTGGCGCGCGCGGGCGTTCCGCCGGATCATGCAGGGATCGTGGTCGGCGTGTCCGGCGGGCCGGATTCCCTGTGTCTGCTCCATGTGCTCCGTTCTTTGTCTCAAGAGAGGGGTTGGAAACTCCACGTGGCCCATTTGCATCACGGCTTGCGCGGTCAGGAGGCCGACGCCGATGCGGAGTTCGTCGCGCGCCTCGCCGCCGAATGGGAGATACCTTGCACGGTGGAAAGGGCGGATGTGCCGGGATGGGCGCGGCAGGCTCATCTGGCCATAGAGGAAGCCGCACGGCAGGCCCGTTACGTTTTTCTGGCGCGCGTGGCGCGCGACGTGGGGGCCTGCTATGTGGCTGTGGGGCACACGGCGGATGATCAGGCCGAGACCGTGCTGATGCATCTCCTGCGTGGCGCGGGGCTTGCGGGCTTGCGGGGGATGTTGGTCGCCGCTCCGCTGGCCGAGTATCGTCTGGCGGGGCCGGCCTTTCACGAATCTCCTGCGCCCGACGTGGCCGGCTTGACCCTGCTGCGCCCGCTGTTGGAGGTGCCTAGGGTGGAGGTGGAGGCGTATTGTGCCCAACATGGGCTTACGCCCCGGTTTGACCGCTCCAACCTAGACACGACCTTCTTTCGCAATCGCCTGCGTCACGAACTCCTTCCTATCCTCGCCACGTACAATCCGGCCATCAAAGAGGTGTTGACCCGCACAGCCGCCGTGCTGGCGGATGATTACGACTACCTTCACCGCGAGATGTTGCGCGCGTGGAAGCGCATCGTCCGACGGGAAGCGTCCGGCTGCATTGTCTTTGATCTGGAAGGCTGGCGAGCGCTTCCCAACAGCCTGGGGCGTGCAGTATTGCGTGAGGCGGTGCGCCGTTTACGGCGTCACCTGCGCAACATCAACTGGGAGCACATTGAGCGCGCGTTTCGGCTTGCCAGGGATAAGGCCCGCGGCGCAGGCGCCCGCGCTACGCTGCCGCAAGGCCTCATGCTCATCATCGGGTATCGCGACCTGATGGTGGCCGACGCGGACGGCTGGCCGGTGGCGGATGCTCCCCAGTTGACGGTGGAGTCCTTCCCCCTGGCCGTGCCTGGCCTCACCCCCATTCCCGGCAGCGCATGGAGGCTCGCGGTGAAGGTCCTGGCCGTGGAGGATTTGCCACCGGATTGGGAGGCGAATCCAGACTCGTGGCAGGCCTTTGTAGATGCGGATGCGGCCGGACTTCCCTTGAGCCTGCGCGTGCGTCAGCCGGGTGACCACTTTTGCCCGTTCGGTATGCAGGGGCATGTGGTGAAACTCAACGAGTTCTTCATCAACGCTAAGGTGGATCGCGCCTTGCGGGATCGCTGGCCGTTGGTTGTCGGGCGGAGCGGGATTGTATGGGTGCCGGGCCTGCGGCTGGATGAGCGGGCGCGGGTGCGCGCGGGGACGGCGCGCGTTCTGCATCTGGTATGCAGCCGAGAGAACGAGGAAAACGCGGGGGAGTCCGAACGTTGACGTTGGAAGCGCGCGTCGTCCTGCAACCCGGTAAAGAGAAGCCCGTGCGCCAGCGCCATCCCTGGGTGTTTTCAGGAGCCATCGCGCGCGTAGAGGGGGAGCCTGCACCCGGAGCCTTGGTGCGCGTGTGTGATGCTGAGGGGCGGTTTCTCGCGCGCGGCGTATATAACCCGCGTTCGCAAATCGTCGTTCGTTTGCTGACCTGGGACGAATCTGAAAGGGTTGACGAAGGCTTTTGGCAAAGGCGCCTGCAACGGGCTTTCAAGGGGCGGGCTCCCCTCTTGGCTGACTCGCAAACGACCGCGTATCGCCTTGTGCATGCCGAGAGCGATGGGGTGCCCGGCCTGGTGGTGGATCGGTACGGCGAGTGGTTGGTGGTTCAGTTCTCCGCCTGGGCTGCCGAGGCAGGGCGGGCACACATCCTGAAGGTGTTGCGCGGCATGGAGGGGGTCAAGGGGATTTTTGAGCGGGCCGATCCTACCGCCCGACGACGGGAGGGGTTGCCGTTGCAGGAAGGGGTGCTGTGGGGCGAGGCTCCGCCGGAGAGGGTGATCATCTGCGAGAGGGGACATCGCTTCGCGGTGGACGTGCGCAAGGGGCAAAAGACCGGCTTCTATCTGGATCAGCGTGAGAACCGCCGGCGCGTCGCCGCCTATGCTGCAGGACGGACCGCGCTCAACGCCTTCGGTTATACCGGCGCCTTTGCAGTTTACCTTCTGGCTGCGGGCGCAACTCACGTAACCACCGTGGACTCCTCACGCGAGGCTTTGGAGTTGACAGAAGAGAACCTGCGGCTCAACGGCTTTGATCCCGACTGTCAGGCTGAGCAAGTGCAAGGGGATGCCTTCACGATCTTGAGGGATTGGCGCGCGAGCGGGCGGCTTTTCTCCCTCATCGTCCTTGATCCTCCCAAGTTTGCCACCAGCCAAGGGCAAGTTGCCAGCGCGGCGCGCGGCTACAAAGATATCAACCTGCTGGCCCTACAGCTTCTAGAGCCTGGGGGCATCCTGGCCACGTTTTCCTGCTCCGGCCTTGTCTCCGCGGACCTTTTCCAGAAGATCGTCTTCGGCGCGTCGGTGGATGCGGGGCGGGATGTGCAGGTGCTAGAAAGGCTTTCCCAAGGGCCCGATCATCCGATCCTGCTCAGTTTTCCGGAGGGAGAGTATTTGAAGGGGTTGATCGGTCGGGCTCTTTAGGGGCCGCAAGGCGCGTCAGGTACGTGACGATGATGAGTTGAAAGACGCGGCCGGCCAGCGCGACCTTGACGGGCATAGGGGTATCGCTCCGACGCAGGGGCGCGAGGAGGGCATCTATCATCTCTTGGCGTTTCGTCGCGGACGATGAAGGCTGGGTCGCGACGGAGAGCTGCCATAGCGCGCCGTACAAGAACCAGGCCGCGCGCTCATGCAAAAGGCTCATCTCGCGATCCCAGGCCTTGACGTATTGAAAACTTCCCAACACCATCAGCGATTCTGCCAGGCCCCCCAAGAGGAGCTTCTCCAGCATCTTCTCCTGCAGCGTGATCACGTCCTCTAGCGCCAGGATGCCTACAGAGGTGAGGTCCAGAAGGGAGGCAAGTCGATTGAAGTCGCGGGCCGAGGTCTTGCTACGCAGTTCGCTCAAGTAGAGGTAGAATTCGCCTACCAAGTCGCGCAAGGCGGCTTCGGTCTCTCCGGCGGTCGTGGCCGGCTCGGTCAGCAAATGGGCGCGCAGGCTCCACAACAGCTCCGGCGTCGGCTGTCGGAGGAGCGCGTTGGCGAACGTGAAGAGTTCCATTGTAACCCAAAGGCGAAAGCCGGCCGAAGCGTTCAGAATTCCGCGCCCTTGGCTGTTTCCAAGGAGAGGGTCAACAAGGCGACATCGTGGGTTTCGCCGTTGGGCGCCATGATGAAATCGGGCAAGAGGGCATGGTACTCAAACCCGACGGCGCGCAAGGCTCGCAGCATGTCCTTTTGCCGGGCGATCACCTCTGCCACCAGCAGTTTCAGCCCCATGCCGTGGGCAATGTCTATGAGGCTGCGCAGCATGCAATGGCCTAGGCCGCGGTGTCGGTAATCCAAGGCAAGGACGATGCGGACCTCGGCCACGTGGCGGTAACGTCCCTGCCGGAAGTGCAGGGTCGCGTCGCCCACGATCCGACCGTCGGCCACGGCCACCAAGGGGAAAACGCGGGCGTAGTTCAGGTTCTCTATCCATTCGGCGACTTCCCGGGGGATGTCCGCCGGGCTTCCCAGCAGAGGAAGCTCCTCCGGCGGGATTTCCATGAATAGCCTGGTCAATGCGTCTTGATCCTCTTTGACCAGCGGACGAAGAAGCACGTGTTCGCCGTCTTTGAGCCTGACAGGATTGCGGTATGCGGCCAGTTTGTCTATCATGGGTTTGTCCTCCTTGCCAGAGGGTATCGCCAGCCTGATGGGACAGGTTTGGCAAGAAGTAGGTCAGGCTTTCTGACCTGACCTACTTCCACCCTGCTATGCTTCATCGTGGCTAGACCGCGATGACCTGCTTGACTTCAGGCAGCAAGCGCTTGATCGTGCGCTCCACGCCCATCACCAGGTCCCAGCGGCGCAGTTCGCAATCGGTGCAGGCGCCGCCGAAGCGCACCTTGACCGTTTCACCGTCGTACTCAATCAGCGACAGGGTCCCGCCGTGCACTACTTCCATGTAGTCGCTGATGGCTTCTATCAATTCCGGCAGCGTGATCTTCTTCTCTTGGTTATTTTCCACGACTCACCTCCATCTGAGGCTCCTCTCGCGCGACTCCACTGGCCGCCACCTGGGTTGGGCGATGCCGCTGGCGGCGTTGGGTTCTCATGCGCGTCGGTTACTTAGAACAAGCCTTTGACCCTGCCGTTCTCGTCCAGATCCACGTTGGTGAAGGCCGGAACGGAAGGGAGCCCCGGCATGGTGCGCATGTCGCCGCATAGAGGATATAGGAAACCGGCGCCTACGGAGGCCCGTATGTCTCGGATCGGCAAGCGGTAACCTTTGGGCGCGCCTTTCCATGAAGGCTCATGGCTCAGGCTCAAGTGGGTCTTGGCCATGCAGATCGGTAGTTTGTCGTAGCCAAGGCTCGTGTACAGTTTGATCTTCGCCTCGGCTTCCGGTAGGTAATCCACCCCCTCCGCACCGTATACCTTCGTGGCGATCGTCTCAATCTTCTCTTTGATCGGCGCATCCAGCGGGTAGAGGAAGCGGAAGTTGGACGGCTTTTCGCAGGCCGCGAGGACGGCCTCGGCCAATTCAATGCCGCCGGCGCCGCCTTGGGCCCAGACGTCGCTCAGGAAGGCGCCCTCAGCCCCTGCTTCCACGGCAAGGCGTTGCACCAGTTGAATCTCCGCGTCGGTGTCTGTGGAGAAGCGGTTGATGGCCACGACGACGGGGACGCCGAATTGCAGCGCGATGCGTATGTTAGCCGCCAGGTTCGCGCAGCCTTTTTCCAAGGCAGGAAGGTTCTCGCGCTTCAGTTCATCCGGCAAGGGCTTGCCAGCCACCACTTTGCCCAGCCCGCCGTGCATCTTCAAGGCCCGGATGGTGGCCACGATAACCACCACGTTGGGGACGAGGCCGGAGTAGCGGCACTTGATGTTGAAGAACTTCTCCATCCCCATGTCTGCGCCGAAGCCGGATTCCGTCACCACGTAGTCTGCCAGTTTGAGCGCGATCTGGTCGGCTACGATGGACGAGTTCCCATGCGCGATGTTGGCAAAAGGCCCGGCATGAACGAAAACGGGGGTGTGCTCCAACGTCTGCAACAGGTTGGGCATCAGGGCGTCTTTCATCAATACGGTCATGGCGCCGGCCACGCGCAGGTCCTCGGCGGTGATCGGTTTCCCGCTGGTGTCGGTGCCGATGACGATGCGCCCTAGCCTGGCCCGCAGGTCCTTCAGACTGGTCGCCAGGGCGAGGATCGCCATGACCTCGCTGGCCACGGTGATGTCGTAGCCGGTCTCGCGCGGGTAGCCGTTCTCTTTGCCGCCGAGGCCGATGACGATCTTCCGCAAGGCGCGGTCGTTCACGTCCACGACGCGAGGCCAAGTGATGGAGAAGGGGTCTATCTTCAGTTGGTTGCCGTGCAGGATATGGGCATCAATGGCCGCGGCGAGGAGGTTATGGGCTACGCCGACGGCGTGGATGTCGCCGGTGAGATGCAGGTTGAAATCCTCCATCGGCACCACTTGCGAGTATCCGCCGCCTGCCGCTCCACCCTTGATGCCGAAGGTGGGCCCCATGGAAGGCTGCCGGATGCAGGTGAAGACCTTCTTGCCCAGGCGCCCCAAGGCTTGGCTCAGGCCGATGGTTGTTGTCGTTTTGCCTTCCCCCAGGGGGGTGGGGGTGATCGCCGTCACGTCAATGTATTTGCCGTTAGGGCGGTCCTGGAGTCGCTGCAGGACCTCCAAATGCACCTTCGCCTTGTATTTGCCGTAGAGCTCCAAATCGTCCTCGGTGAGGCCGACAGAGCGGGCTATCTCCAAGATCGGCTTGAGCGTCGCGCTTTGCGCGATCTCTAGGTCGCTCGGGACGACGGCGGGCGCGGCGGCCGAGGGCAACGTTGACTCGCTGGGCATGCGGACACCTCCTGAGATTAGGAAATAGAATTGTGGAGCTCTGCGCAATTATATCACAGCCATTCTGTATCCTAACAATTTCCCTCCGGATGATCAATGCGGTTCGTCATATTGACATAACGCAAGAGGCCTTGCTTTCGCCTTCGCGCTTGGGGCATAAGGACTCTTGTGATACAATCGTCGTATCAATTTTCCCGGAGGCCCCATGCTGGATGACGACGTGGCGGAGATCCTGATTGATACGCCGACCCTGCAGCGACGCATTGCCGAGCTGGGCGCGCAGATCAGCGCCGACTACGCCGGCCGCGACCTCGTCTTGATCGCCGTGCTC
This sequence comes from Anaerolineae bacterium, assembly GCA_034434975.1. GTDB lineage: Bacteria > Chloroflexota > Anaerolineae > JADYZS01 > JADYZS01 > JADYZS01. Next base: position 8,300 of record DAOTYP010000122.1, read on the forward strand.
AAGGGGAGTGTGTTGTTTCTGGCCGATCTGATGCGCCGGATCTCGGTGCCTCACAGCATAGATTTCATGGCGACCTCCAGTTATGAGGGGACTCACAGCAGCGGGATCGTGCGCATCCTTAAGGACCTGGACATGAGCATTGAGGGGCGGGATGTCTTGGTCGTGGAAGACATCATTGACACAGGCTACACGTTGGATTACCTGCTGCGCATTCTGCGGGAGCGTAACCCGGCCTCGTTGCGCGTGTGCACCCTTCTGAACAAACGGGAGCGCCGTCGCGTGGACATACCGTTAGACTACGTTGGTTTTGACATCCCCAACAAGTTCGTCATCGGCTACGGCCTAGATTATAATGAAGTGTATCGGAATCTGCCCTACGTAGGTGTCTTGCGCCCGGACCTCTACGCCCAATGAACGAGATCCGATCCGGAAAGCCACCTGCCGATTCCGTTGTGGAGATGACCGAGGTGGTCCTCCCTTCGGATGCCAACCCCTTGGGTACGGTCTTCGGTGGACGCGTGGTGCAATGGATTGACATTTGCGCAACGGTGGCTGCACAGCGCCATTGTCGTCAGATCGTGGTGACCGCGTCCATGGACGATCTCCATTTTCTTGCTCCCATCCATGTTGGCATGATCGCGCTGATTCGGGCGACGGTGACGCGCGCCTGGCGCACTTCCGTAGAGGTGGAGGCGCGGGTAGATTCGGAAGATCCTCTCTCAGGCGAACGTCGTCACTGCGTCAGCGCCTATTTGACCTTTGTGGCTTTGGGGCCGGATGGCCGTCCGACCCCTGTACCGCCCGTCATTCCTCAGACCGCAGATGAGATCCAACGCTACGAGGCGGCGGACGAACGTCGCCGGCAGCGTTTGGCGAGGGCAGCACTGTGGCGTCACGCGAATTAGAGCGATGCTAAGGCGACGAATGCTCCAGAGCGCAGCCTTCCGGGGGGCCGTAGGGCGCTATCGTTTATGAGGGATAGGCTTTGGGCGTTAGCCCTTGCCGGCCTGATTGCCCTGATGGTGGGGCTGCCGACGCGCGTGGGCGCGGCGGGCGAGCCCCTTCGCCGCGTGCACATCGCGGACGGCGGTAAGACGCTGGGGCAGGTTGCCCGTGCCTATGGTGTATCCCTGCGCGATTTGGCCCGCGTGAACGGCCTCGTTCCCGATGAGCCCTTGCCGGCAGGGATGCGCTTGCGACTTCCTGAACCCTCCCGACCTGCTGGCTTGGCTGTAGGCATCGTGCTGACGCCCACCGTCCCTGCTCAGGGAGATACCCTTGCCTTCCGGGTGATGACCGATGCTCCTATCCTCCTCAAGGCTTTCCTGGACGACCGACCCGTGGCTGTAGATGCGAAGGGATGGGGCCTGGCCGGCGTGCATCCGTGGGCCGCGCCGGGCGAGCATCTGCTACGCGTGCAAGCGACCGATAGGGAGGGCTGGACAACGGAGTTCATCTGGCCTGTACGCGTGCGAGCCCGCGCCTTTGATGAACAGCACATCACCCTATCGGCTCAGACCAGCGCGCTGCTGGCGCCGGAGTTGGTGCAGGCGGAGCGACGCAAGTTGTTGGCCGTTTGGGAGGACATCACAGGAGAGGCTTTTTGGTCGGGCCCCTTCGTCTATCCTTTGACGACGCCGTTGACCCTTACGACCGGTTTCGGCACGCGCCGCACGTACAACGATGGCAAATTGTACGGCTTTCATGAAGGGCTAGATTATGCCGCTCCCAGCGGGACGCCCGTCTATGCGGCTGCCGACGGGCGCGTCGTCTTGGCCGAGGCGCTGACGGTGCGGGGTAACAGCGTCATCATAGGGCATGGCATGGGGGTTGTATCGGGTTATTGGCACCTGTCGCGCCTCGGTGTAGAGGTTGGCCAGGTGGTGCGTCGGGGGGATGTGATAGGCTGGGTGGGGACAACGGGCCTGAGCACAGGCCCGCACCTGCATTGGGAGATACGCGTGGCGGGCATCCCGGTGGACCCGCGCCCCTGGGTAGAGCGCGGGTTTCCATGATGGCGGCGAGGCGGCGGCTGCCTATCCTGTTGCTGAGGTAAAGCAGGAGGCGAGAGTTGGCTGAGGCGAACGAGGTCTCTCGCATCGGTGTGCTGACCAGTGGCGGCGACGCGCCAGGGCTCAATGCCGTCCTCCGCGCCGTGGTCAAGACGGCGATCCGGCAACATGGCTGGGAAGTGCTGGGGATTGAAGATGGCTTTGAGGGGCTGTGCGATGATCCGCCGCGCGTGCGTCCTCTGAATTTGGATTCGGTGCGGGGCATTCTCCCGCGCGGCGGGACCATTTTAGGTACGAGCACGCGCAGCACACATCTGATCCGCGCGGAGATGACCCCCGAGGGCGAGAGGTTTCATGTGGACCCCAAGGTGTTGGACATCTTGCGGGCCTTGGGCCTGGATGCCCTGATCGTCGTCGGCGGCGATGGGTCGTTGCGCATCGCGCTGGAGTTGTGGCGGTTGGGCGCGCCGGTGGTGGGCGTACCGAAGACGATTGACAACGATATTGCAGCCACCGATTATACCTTCGGGTTTGACACGGCGCTGGAGGTCGCCAAGGACGCCCTAGACCGGCTGCACACGACGGCGGAAAGCCACAATCGGGTGATGGTTCTGGAGGTGATGGGGCGCGAGGCAGGCTGGATTGCGTTGGAAGCGGGGGTGTCGGCCGGCGCCGATGTCATCTTGATCCCGGAGCATCCGTTTGATCTGCAGGTTGTGGCCCGCGCGATTCAGGAACGCTACGCTCGCGGGAGCCGTTTCAGCATCGTGATTGTGGCGGAAGGGGCACGGCCGATAGGGGGAGACGCCGTCTATCAGCCGACCATGGACCCGCGCTCACGACCGAGGCTAGGCGGCATCGGACAGGTCGTTGCTGATGCCCTGCGCCAACTCTGCCAGATGGACACTCGCGCCACCGTGCTGGGCCATCTGCAGCGCGGCGGCAGCCCGACGGCGTTTGATCGGCTTTTGGGGACCCGTTTCGGCGCGGCCGCCGTTAGGCTCGTGGCAAACAGGGAATGGGGCCAGATGGTGGCCTTGCGAGGCACGCGGGTCGTGTCTGTGCCGTTGGCCAAGGCCGTCGCCAGGCCCAAGTTGGTGAGCCTGGACGACGACCTGGTGCGCGCGGCGTTAGAGATGGGGATCTCTTTGGGCTGAGCCGTGCGGCATATGCTGACTTTGCAGCGCAGGTTGGTGTCGGGGTTTTTGGTGTTGGCTCTGGCCGGCTGTGGGCAGGTCGTGACGAAGCCGACCGCGACGCCGGAGCCGACTCCTACGCCGGAGGTGGCCGAGGTTGTCCCCACCGCGACGCTACCTCCCACGGCCACACCCGCGCCTTACACGCCGGAGCCGACCCCGACGCCGACGGTTACACCGACCCCTCTGATCTACATCGTGCAGTCGGGAGACACCCTGAGCGGCATCGCCAAACGCTACCGTGTCAGCGCCAGCGTCTTGCAAGAGGCCAATGGCATAGAGGACCCGCGTCGGCTCCAGGTGGGCCAGGCCTTGATCATCCCTCAGGAAGAGGAGGCGCAGGCCGCATCCGAGCCGACCCCTACGCCGACGCCGCTTCCTTTCGCTGTGGATAACATGACCTTCGCGCGCGCCCCCACAGGCGGGCTGTGGTGTCTCGGCGAGGTTCTCAATACGTCGGACGTGGACATAGAGCAGGTACAGGTAGCGGTGAACCTGCTGGATGACAAGGCCCAAATCATCGCCTCAGCCTCTAACTTTGTGGAGATGGACCTCCTCGCGCCCGGGCAGCGTTCTCCCTTCGCGATCCTCTTCTCTCAGCCCCCATCGCAGTTCGCCAGTTATCAAACGACGCCGCTGTCGGCGGTGCCTGCGCATGTGGGAGGATACTACCGCGACCTGGCTGTGCAGGAGGCGCGAGGGGAGGGCGAGCGCTATGCCGTGTACCGCGTGGAGGGCAAGGTAGTGAACATCGGGCCGGAAGATGCGGTCGGCGTAACCGTTGTGGTCACGGCCTACGATGCGCTCGGCCGGGTGGTGGGGGTGCGCCGCGCTCCGCCTCGGCACAACGTCATCCCGCGCGGCGGGCACAGCGAGTTCGCGATGGAGATCATTCCTGTGTCCGGGCCGGTGGTAACCTACACGGTACAGGCCCAGGGAAGGCGCGTGTTGCCTACGCTTGCTCGGTGAGGCGATGCGATCATTCTCACGTCCTTGGAGTCGGGTGGGTGAGCAGCAGAGATGATAATAGCATGAACGTGGTTTACCGAGTCG
>DAOTYP010000123.1:0-2677 GCA_034434975.1 Anaerolineae bacterium
TGCGTACCACTCTTGCACCAGTTCGGTGACGTTCCATGAGTACCAGGTATTGATCGTCGTCCCCACGTGCACGATCGCATAGGAGTTCGTCGAGCGGCCCGGTTGGGTATCCCAAGTGACGGTGGACTCGCTCCAGGAAGACGTGGCCCGGCGGACGCTGATGGAGTTGGTGGAGGCACCTATCGCGCCGCGCTGGTAGAGGTAGAGAGTGGCGCTCTCAATCGTCTGATCGGCAGGGATGGACGAGAGGCTAAATCTGATGAGGGTGCGGCCACGGGTAGGGAACTCCACCCCCGGACATTCTTCGGACCCCACCCGCAGAACGGTATCGTTGCCGTAGTTCCCGGTGGTCCACAGGGCATCTACCCAGGCATCGGCGGAGGAGGGGGAGATGTTCACCGATACCGGCGTCGCAGTAGGAGCACCGGGAGATGAATCCGGGCCTTGGGCGCTGAACGCGTCGCCGACGGCTAACAGGAAAAGAAAAGAAGCAAAAGCCAGAATGCCTGGCCATCGTCGTGTGCACATATGCACCTCCTTGCTGGAGCATCAGGCTCAAGCCGTTCTAAGGAGAAACGGGGGCAGCGATCCTCGTCGTCCGTTGAGGAGGACCGGCAAAAATAAAAGGCAGATGGTATCCTCCCGTCTTAACCATCCGCCGTAGGGCATCACAAACTGAACAAAACGTCAACGGTAGGGGAAATCACAACGTCTCTGAAGACATCATCGCGCAAAAAGAAGAGGATGTCAAGGTCTGCCGGTTTCCCTTGCCGATGGGGTTTGTCCATCCCCTTGGCTCTACCTCATCGCTCTCACCAACGCCGGAAAGTCTTGATAACCCGATAGGCGATGTGTTGCCCTCCAGGGTTGCGCCGCTCGGCCAGGTGGAGCAGGTATCCCCGCAGGTGGATCGCCGCGAGGTCACGCGTCTGGTGGACGCCCCTGGCCCCCAGGAAGGCCTGCAGGCTGTGCAGTTCTTTCCCGTAAATCCTCAAGGTGTTGCGGCTTGTCCCCTCTGCCTCTTTGCTCACCAGGAAGGCGGCCACGTCATCAGCCAACGGGGACGCGGGGATGATTTTTAAGGAAAAGCGCTTGCTCGCGCGCGGTGGTGGACGTAACAAAAGCCCCCTCTACCACGATGGGTAGTGGGGGTAATATAGATGGCCATCTATTGTGGGGGAGAGCCACCGCTCGGACTTGAACCGAGAACCGGCCGCTTACGAAGCGGCTGCTCTGCCGATTGAGCTACGGTGGCACACGAACATCCGGGCGCTAAGCCTCTGACCGAACATCCTGACCTATTTCCGCATTCTAGCATGGAAGCGAACGTTCGTCAAGAATTTTCGTTTAACGGCAGCGGCGATCAAGGCGTCTATCAGGTATGCTGTCGCGCATGAGCACCTGTCCATCCTGTCAGAGGAGCATCGCCGTCAAGGAGCGACAAGGTGCCGATTCCAGAGGCGCACAAGATCCCGTGCTCGTTAATCTTCACCGCTTTCGCGCGGCCCGCCTACCGCCTTGGCAAACAAAGCCCCTCCTGCAATCCAGGAGGGGCCGTCCTTGGGCCGGGCCAGGCGACGCTAGGCGCCCTCGGCGGCGGAGGGAGAAAGAACAAGAGGCTTCTTGCGTTTCGGTGAGGGGCGAGGGGCTTGCCGGCGAGGTTGCCGCGCTGCCGTCAGCCCGTAACGGCGGCAGGCCGCCTCCAGGATGCGGTTGATGAGCTCCGTGTGGCTGATGCCATCGGCCTCTGCCACCATCACCAGGTCGCTGTCCACCGGCATCAGGCCTGGGATCGTGTTGATCTCCAGGATCCACGGCTTGCCCTGACGGTCCAGGCGGAAATCCACGCGGCTCATGTCCAACCCACCGATGGCGCGATACGCAGCGACGGCCAGCCGCTTCACCTCGGCCGCGGTCTCCTCGGCCAACGGCGCGGGGATCAGATACCTGGGCACGCGATAGAGCTTCTTCTTCACCACGCCGCCGTACAGCAGGCGCTGATCTTCCGGCAGAGGTGACAGGTCCACTTCCATGATAGGGAAGACGTGCAGGTCCTCATCGTTGCCGATCATGCCGACCGTCAGGTCGCGCCCATCTATGAATTTCTCCACCAGGGCAGGCTGACGGTAGGTACGTATCAGCCACTCCACCCGGGCGCGCAGGCTTTGCTCATCTTGGACGATGGACTGATGGCTGATGCCCATCCCCGTCCCCTCGCGCGCGGGTTTGACGAAAAGGGGAAACTCTCTGGCCAACTCCGGTCGCAAAGGCTCGTCCGACCGGCGAAACTCTTGGAAGGGGGGCGTCGGGAGGCCGCATCCCAGGAGCACCCGTTTGCACATCGGCTTGTCTAGCCCAACCGCATGGGCCAGGGGCTTCGCGCCCACGTAGGGGATGCGGAGCATTTCCAAGATGGCCGGCACCTGCGCCTCACGGCTCTCGCCGAAGTGCCCTTCACATAGGTTGAAAACGATGTCGGGCCGGTAACGGGGGAGGCGCGCCAGGTTCGCCAGGGTCCCCTCCATAGGGATCACCGTATGGCCCCCTTCGCGCAGGGCTTGGGCGATCGCCTCAAAGGTGCTGACGGAATCCAGTTCCGACCACAGATCGGGCGGCGCGCCCTCCACCGCGGGCGCGTTGACGTCCAGGTTGTCTAAGAGGACCACCCGCAAGCCCA
>DAOTYP010000124.1:0-11887 GCA_034434975.1 Anaerolineae bacterium
GTGCGCAAATCCACGACGAACTTGCTCTCCGAGGTAACGATGCTGCCGTCCGTTTTGCCGACGATCGTGCCCGTGATGGCGTTGGTGCTGCCGACGGCATCGTTCGGTAACGAGACGCCTGCCAGCTGCTCGCGAACCCGGTAGCGCGCTTGGCTTCTCTCAGGCACTACGACCAGGCGCACCGTGTCGTCCAAGGGGGCGGCCTCCGCGACGGGGCTAGGGCTGGCCTCAGGAGCAGGCGTGGACGGCGCGAGGGTAGGTGTAGCGAGAGGCGTGGGGGTATTAGTCGGCGCAGAGGTAGGGTATGGAGAAACGGACAGGGTAGCCTCCGCGGTGGGCACAGCGGTGACATCCACCTGCGACGCGCGCACGGTTGGCATAGGCGGCGCTGTTGGCGAAGGCGTCGTCTGCGTCGCCGCGCAGCCGACCATCGTGATGGATAGGACAAGGGCTATCAGAAACGATCCGGAACGCACGCGAAAGCCTGGCATTTTCTCTCCTCCCCCAAAGGATTTCTGCACATATCCTACCGAAGATTTAGACAGTTGTCTGTGTGCAGGCTCCCTTTTGAGATTTCAAGTATGGAACAAGGGGGGAACGAAGATGAACTCCCTCCTCGTCCCCCCCACCCTGCAGGTCAGGCAAGCGCTCTTGCTTGCCTTGGCGGGCTTGCCCCGTCTGCTTCAGGACGTTGTGCCGCTTGGCGTCGGGGTAGTTGTCGGTGCAGGGCCCCACCACCCCCTCGGCCCGCGCAGGCCTCCTCTCATGTGGCCGAAGCCAAAGCCGCGGCCCTTGGGAAGAAAGCCCTGCTCCAGGCCTTGAAGAAGCCAATCGGCCTCGGCCTGAGAGATCCTGCCAGCCTTCAAGGCCTGATTGATGGCATCTTTCATGACCTGCTTCTGGGCCGCGTTGATGGCGTCTTGCACCTTCTGCAGATCAACGCCCTGTGCTTCGGCGATCTCAGACAGGGTCTTACCGCTGTGCAACTGCTCAAAGAGTTGCGTCGGCGTAAGGTTCAACGCCTCAGCCACCGCGTCAAAGACCGCCGTTGAGCCGCCCCAGAAGCCAAAGCCACGACCCCAGCCGAAACAACCGAAAGGAACCTTAGGCGCAGGCGTGGGTGTAGGCGTGGATTCTTGAGCAAAGGTCGTGCCTGCTACGAACAACCCGATGGCGCTGACGAGCGCCAGCACACCGATGACCGCTACCAGTTTTTTCACCGCTACTCTTATACCTCCTTTGTCTCTCATCATAAGGATTCTCGGCCAGGGCTCGCCCGCCTCATTCTCAATCTAGCACAAGGCTGTAAAATTTTTATGAAGAAAGCGTTGACTTTCTGTTTATTTGATTCTCATCGGCGCTCCCGTGATCCAACGCGACGACGCGGGTCATCGTTTGCAGAGATGACCCGCGTCGCCCAAACGCTATGGAACAGAGAGCGGAAACGCTCAGGCGAATGCCCCCTTCTCGGTCTCCTTGCGGAAGGCATCCAGGAATCTGGCCGCTACCGCCCCATCAATCACCCGATGGTCTGCCGACAGCGTGACCGCCATGCGCGGCCGAATGGCGATGGCGACCTCCCCTGGCAAAACCATCGGCTCATCAGCCACCCGTCCCACCGCCAAGATCGCCGCCTGCTGCGGGTCCACGATGGCCGCAAACTCGTCCACGCCGTACATGCCTAAGTTGCTGATGGTCAGGGCGCACCCAGCCAGGTCGGCCGCGGTCAAGCGTCCGGCGCGGGCCCGCTCGGTCGCGGCCTCCGTATAAGCGGCTAAATCCGCCAAGGCCATGCGATCCGGCTCGGGAATGGTAACAACGATCAGGCTGTCCTCACCCGCGACGGCAAGCCCTACGTTTGCCTGAGCGAAGGTCTGAATCCGGCCGTCCGCTAGCCAGACACGATTCACCCGCGGCTCCGCCCGCAAGGCGCGGGCCGCGCTCCAGAGCAGAAGGGGCGTGTAGGTTAGCCGCGGCTTCCCCGCTGCATGCCATTGCTCCAGGAACCTTTTGACCTGGGTCATATCCACCCGCACCGTCAGATAGATGTGCGGAATGTCCCGGAAAGAACGGGTCAGGCGCTCGGCTATGGTACGGCGAGGGCGCGACGCCTCCGTAATTTGTGGCGTGGCGGCTTTCCGACGCTCTACATACGCGAGGACATCCTCTTTCTCAATGCGCCCACCGGGGCCGCTGCCGGTGATTTGACTGAGGTCCAGACCGTGATCCATCGCCAGTTTGCGCGCGACCGGCGAGGCCAGAACCTTCCCCGGCGCAGCCGGAGCCGCTGGCATAGCCGGGGCTTGCGGCGAGGTCGGACCCAGGCCGGCCTGAGGAACGGGAGAGGGGGGTTGAGCCACTCCCTGCCCAGGAGCCTCTACCGACTCACCAGGTTGACCGATGATGGCGATGGCGCTCCCCGCCGCGACCACCTCGCCCGCACCCCGCAAGATCTTGAGCAGCACGCCGGAGGTGTAGGCCTCCACCTCCAGAGTGGCCTTATCGGTCTCCACCTCCAGCAAAACATCGCCCTGCTTTACCGCCTCTCCCTCAGCCTTACGCCAAGTCAAGATCTTGATATCCTCGGTCGTCTGCCCAAGGGGTGGCATACGGATTTCTTCTGCCATCGGCGCTCAATCCCTTTCTGGAGAATTCCTTCAGGAGAGGGTGGCCCGAATCGCCTGCGAGATCCGTTCCACGCTCGGCACCACGTAGTCCTCTAGGTTAGGGGCAAAGGGGATGGGAACATCGTAGGTGGCTACCCGTTGGATAGGCGCCTCCAGGCTATAGAAGCATTCAGAGGCGGCCAGCGCAGCCAACTCCGCACCCCACCCCGCCGTCAGATTGTCCTCATGGACGATCACTAAGCGCCCCGTCTTGCGGACCGACCCTAAAATCGTCTCTTTGTCCAAGGGGACCAAGGTGCGAGGGTCTATCACCTCGCACTCAATCCCTTCCTGTGCCAAGGCCTCTGCCGCTGCCAGGGAACGATACAGCATGAGGTGTGTGGCGACAACGGTGACGTGGTTTCCCGGTCTCCGGATCCTGGCTCGGCCGAAGGGGATGAGATACTCCTCCGCCGGCACCGGCGCGGTTAGGTCAAAACCACCGGCCTGCTCCCGACCTTTGGAGCCGTAAAGGAGTTTATGCTCAAAAATGATGACGGGGTCGTCGTCTCGCACAGCAGTTTTCAGAAGCCCTTTGGCGTCGTAGGCATCGGAAACGCAGACAACTTTCCAGCCGGGGATGTGCATGGCGACACTATCCGGGCTCTGGCCGTGTTGCGCCCCACGATGGGTAGCGCCTACCGGCGCGCGCAGCACCATGGGGACCTTGATCTTTCCTCCCGACATGTAGCGAAGTTTCGGCGCTTCGTTGGCGAACTCATCCATCGCGCAATAGAGAAAATCACCATATTGCAGATCGGCGATCGGCCGCATCCCCATCATCGCCGCGCCGATGGCCGCTCCCAAGATCGCCTTCTCGCTGATCGGCGTATCAATGATCCGTTCGTGCCCAAACTCCTCTGTTAGCCCCAGATAGACGCCGAACGCTCCGCCGAATCCCCCTGGCACGCCGATGTCTTCGCCGATCAGGAAAACCGATTCATCACGCCGCATCTCCTCGGCGATGGCCTCCCGCAGGGCCTCAGCAATAGTCAGTCGCCGCATCGTGTTTGCATTTTCCATTGGCGCTTCCTCTCCTTATCTCAGTCTCATAAGCATCATAGCCTTCACCGAATCACCCGTTCCGGGTGGTGTCGGCAAAGACATCGGCCAACGCCTCTTCCAGCGCCGGCGATGGGGCGCTTTGGGCATAGGAGATCGCATCGGCGATCTCCTGCTCTACCTCACGATGAATCGCCTCCAGTTGTTCCTTGGTAACCAGGCCCTCACCCAAAAGCCGGTTGGCTAGGTTGATGATCGGATCCCGTCGCCTCCAGGCTTCCAACTCCTCTTGGGGACGATAGGCGGCCCGGTCGCTACGGCTGTGCCCGCCGAAGCGATAGGTTTTGCACTCCAAAAGGGTAGGCCCTCCTCCGGCGCGAGCGCGGGCGATGGCTTCCCGGGCGGCCTCATAGACGGCCAACACGTCCATCCCGTCCACAACACAGCCGGGTATACCGTAGGCGCAGGCCCGGTCGGCCACGTTCGGCACTAACGAGACCTGATGATACGGCGTAGATGCGCCGTAGAGATTGTTCTCACAGACGAAGATCACCGGTAAACGCTGCACCGCGGCGAAATTCAGCCCTTCGTGAAAGGCTCCCTCGTTAGACGCGCCGTCGCCAAAGAAGGCAACGGCCACCTGTTTCGTGCGACGCAACTTGAAGGCCAATGCCACCCCAGGGGCGATGGTGCAACTGGCGCCAACGATGGCCAGGGAGGTGATCATCCCCACATCGGGGTCGCCCAAATGCATGGAGCCGCCCTTGCCCCGACTGCACCCCGTCACCTTGGCGAAGAGCTCCGCCATGGCCGCGCGCGGGGTGATCCCTTTGGCCAGGGCATGGCCATGAGGACGGTGGCCAGAAAGGATGAAGTCATCGGTTCGCAACTGAGAACAGACGCCCACCGCCACCGCTTCCTGCCCTTGCGACTGATGTACCGTGCCCGGCATCCCGCCGCGTAGGAAAAGGTAGTAGACCTGATCCTCAAAGGTGCGGATCAGGACCATCCTGCGGTACATGCCCAGCACGTCGTCCAGCGTCAGGTCTGCCGGCAACATATCTTCTCCTTTGCAAGGTCATTGCTGTCAACGGGGCTCATTATACAAGAGTTTCCCAACATGGTCAAATTGTGAATATGTTTATATATTTTGTCGTGCCCACCGGTGCGGAGCGCGAGGCGGTTTTTCCGCCTGAAAAACGGCCACATAAGTTCTATATATATTTGATCTTATTGACAGAAAAGGCCGCTTATGTTATACTTTGAGAGTAGGAAAGGGTCTAGCGAGGTCTGGCGAGCGATCGGTGGCCCGACCTGGAGGTTCCAAAGCAAAGTATGCTATCGCAAAACGGGATCCCTCTTTATCACCAATTGAAGGAAATCTTCATAGAAAAGATAGCCAGTGGGGAATGGGCGCCCGAGCAAAACATCCCGCCGGAAAGCCAGCTGTGTAAACAGTTCGGCGTGAGTCGCGGGCCGGTACGCCAGGCCCTTGACCAACTGGTGCGCGAGGGATTGCTGGCGCGCAAGCAAGGCAAAGGGAGCTGGGTCCTGCCCAGGAAGATAGAACGCGGGCTGGGCACCCTCTACAGCTTCACGATGCTCATTGAACAAAAGGGGCTCCAACACCGATCTCAATTGCTTTCGTTAACGACGATCCCTTCCACCAGCAGCGTGGCCCGCTGGCTCGCCCTGGCTGCAGGGGAGCCGGTCCTCAAGATCTCCCGGCTACGGCTGGCCAATGAGGAGCCCCTCATCCTGGAGTCCGTCTATCTGCCCGCGCAAGTCTGCCCTGGCCTGACTCAAGACGACCTGGCAACGACGCCGCTCTACACCATCCTGTCGCAACGGTACAACATCCCCCTCTTACGGGCCAAACAGTTCTTTGAGCCGGTCGTCACCGATGAGTACGAAGCGCAAATGTTGCAGATCGCGAAGGGCGCGCCGGCGTTGTTGATCCAGAACATCACCTACACTACGGGTGACAGGCCGATCGTGCTCAGCAAGGCCATCATGCGCGGCGACAGGGTACGCTATTACGCGGAACTGACCGTCCCAGCGCGCGATTTGTAGCCGTCACCCTCCGGCGCAAGAACCGCATCAATACCAACCTGTCGCTCGCTCCACCATCTATGGTGATGGAAGCACCGATAGGCAGATAATCGGTTGCGCGCACCTCCCGTTGCCGGCGTCCCCCGCTAACCCCGATCGGCCTGACCGGCGCAGCCCAGGCTGTGCATGTATCCGGCCACGACCTGACGCACTGCATCCTTGGCCGGCCCCAAGATGTATCGCGTGTCCGGATAATCTCGCCCCAGTTTATCTCGCGCCTGCTCTATTGCATCCAGGTAGGCGATGCGCAGCGCGCTGGCGAAGCGCACCGCGGTGATCCCTTCTTTCACCAACGCTCGCAAGACCTCGTGCGGCGTACCGGAGCCACCATGCAATATCAGGTAGGCGTCCGTCGCGCGCGCGATGCGCCGCAGGCGATCAAAATCCATCTGCAGGGGTTGCGAGGAGATGCCCGATTCGGTGCCGATGGACACCGCCAGCGCGTCCGCGCCGCTTTGGGTCACGTATTCGGCGACCTCATCAGGGTCGGTGAACACGGTTTGCTCGGCGTACGGCCCCGTCGTCTCAAAGGTTCGGCGCACCGTCCCCAACTCACCCTCCACAAGCACATCCACCAGGTGAGCGATCTCGCACACCTGACGCGTCAGACGAATGTTCTCCGAGAGCGGCAAGTGCGAGCCGTCAATCATCACGCCAGAATGGCCGTTGAGGATGCAAGTGAGACAGAAGGCCAACGACGAAGCGTGATCTACCATCAAGGCTACAGGTACGGTGCTGCGTTGGGCCGCGTATTGAGCGAAGGCTTCCAGATAGCCAGGCCCTGCAGCCAGGAGGTCCTCCTGCCACAGCGCGAGGACCACGGGCGAACGGGTCTCTTCCGCAGCGGCAATGATCGCCTGGATGATGTCGGAATTCTCCGCGCAGAACCCGCCAACGCCATACCCCCCCTCGCGCGCGCGCCGATAGATATCTTCCACTTTGACCAGCGGCATGTGTAACTCCTTCCTAAAGAACTACTCTTGCAGCGGTTCGCAAAGGATGTATCGGATGCCCGCTTCCTCTAGGGCTTGCAACTGGCTCGGAGCGGTTCCCGTATCGGTGAGCACCAAATCCACCGCCTTCAAATCCACCGCCGTGACCAAGGCAATCGCGCCGAATTTGCTGTGATCTGCCAGCAGGAAGACCTCGTCAGAGGCCTCTACGATGCGGCGCTTGACCTCCGCCTCGGGCGGGTAAGGATCGGTAATGCCGTGCTCCACGGTGACGCTGTTGGCACCGACGAAACATTTGTTGACATGAAGGCGCGCCAGGAAACGCTCCGCCTCGGCCCCTACCAACGACATGGTCTCCGACGATAGGAGCCCCCCCGTCGCATAAACGGTCAAACCAGGCGAGCCGGCCAACTCCAGAAGGGCGTGAGGGCCGGTGGTGAAGACGGTCAGGTTTTTCTTCTGCCGTAGACGCCGCGCCAGCAACAAACAGGTGGTGCTGGCATCTAGGATGATGCTATCGCCATCCTTCACCAACTCCTCTGCCCGCGCCGCGATGCCCGCTTTCTCCGCCACGTTGCTCTTGAGGCGAACCGTGAAATCGGGGTTGACAAAGGTATGCCTGGATATGGCACCACCATATGTCTTTTCCAGGAAACCGAGCGCCTGCAACTGCGCTAGGTCACGATGAATGGTCATCTCGGAAACCTGAAACATCTGGCTCAGCTCGCTGATGGTTACCGCGCCTCGCTGGGCAACCAGCTGCGCAATCTTCCGCTTCCGTTCCGCCGGAAACATACCGCACCCCCAGATACTAGCCAAGGCCACAGCCGCGCCTAAGACCGCGCAAGGATAACTTCTACGCCAAGCGATCGCTCGTCGCCTCGTGATCTCTAGCACGAATGTTATCTTTTGAGATATTATATCATAATTCTATTAGAAAGTCAATGCATGTTGTGAGACCCACCTTCAAAACAGGGGCGCATCTCCCAAACAAAAACGGCCTTGCCCTTTCTCCAGGGGCAAGGCCGAAGACACGAACTACCCCACAGCCCCGCTAGCCCCGCTATATCAAAAAGCCGTTCCTTAGCCCATCTCTCAATCCCTGGTCACCTCAGAACACAGCTACACCAACTCCGTCTCCCCTTGCCAGCGGAAACGGGCCGGCACTCCAGGTCGCGCCGTGCGATCCTCCTGGAACATGGCATGGGGCAAGCCCTCGTAAAGCACACGATCCTGATAGCGCAGGTATGTGCCGTTCACGAACCCAGCCCATAGCCTCCCATTCTCACACCTCACATACGCGAACGCGGCATCGCTGGCCAGGGGCCCGTAAACGGTGTTGCCTTTCGCCGCGACGTACCGCGGCCGCACATCCTCTGCCACCCAGCCCACGGTCAGGTCGTGCAAAGTAGCCAGGATGCGTTCTACTCCCCCCCATGTGATCCGCACGCCGGTGCCGCGAGAGGCGGGCAAACCATCCAGCACCTGCACTGCGGCCGCGCGCGCCGAACTCGTGCCGTCCCCGCTGGGATGAGCCCACAGCACGCTGACCAGGCTAACGGTATCGCCTATGCCCAGATGGCCGGACCAGGTTTTGGCCACGACCGTCTGCTCTTGGAAATTCCGACGGTAAGGCTCCACGGTGATAGATGCACCGTCGCTTTGGGGGAAGATAATGAGCAACGATCGTCCCTGCCGATTCTCCCACTCCCCGATCCGCGAGACGCACGTATCACACCAAGTCACGCCGCGCGCCAACACATCGGTCGTCCACCAGAGGGCGCTGAGCGTCCAGGCCTGAGCGCGCAAGGCGCGGACGCTGTCTATGAAAACGAAACAATCGGGTTCGGGCAGGAAAAAGGCCGAACGGTCCCAGGCCAGGCCTTGGGCTTCATCGGTGACCCTGACGCGCCCGATCTCCACATCGCAAAGGCGCGTCCAGTAGAGCCGCTCCGCGCGGACCCGATGGTAATCACCGCCGTTCCAAAGGAAGGAAAGAAGGCCAGAAGGCGCCGGCTTTCGCACAGGCCGCCACACCAACCGATTGTGGTAGATGTCCGCCCGATACACTCCATCCGGAGGGCGTTCCCGGTATCCACCGTCATGCAAAAGCACCGTGCCGCCGCTCATGAGCAGGATGACGCTTCCTTCATCGGCGTGGCCATGGTGCATCTTCTCCGCCGACACCGCCAGGGTGGTACGCAAGTAGTCGCGCGCCACGAGCCCATAATCGCCCTCATCTCGGTAGTTCAGACAGGCATAGGTCGCCTCAGCATCCCAACCGGTCCGGAAGACGATCTTTTTAGCGACCAGGTCATCCAAAGCATCCAGTGTAGGCCCCGGCTCCCGCAGGGGCACATCGTCCTGGCACCAATTCCAGGCGGCGATCAAGGCCGCGGCCGCGCCCATCGTCGGCTTGTCTTTCAGGGTGTCCCAGATGCGCGCGGCCGCCCACTTCATCGTCGGATCGCGATACGCGCGAGCGCCCCACTCCAGACAAGCCAACCACTCCAACTGACTACTCATCCATCGGCTATCGCCGAAGTCGGGAAGGGTGCTCATGGGTGTTAGAAGTTGCACCGCCATTTTCAGGTGAGCGCGAGGTTGTAAGTGCTCTTCCAGGCCGGGGCGTCCCCTCGCCTCGGCGTAAGTGAAGAGGGCCCGCAACCAGTGGGGTTGATAGAGCATGGCATCCTCAATGCTCCAGCGGCCCCAGGTCTCCTCCGCCAATTCGTCGGCTAACTCGGCCCACCAGGCAGCATCCGGATGCTCTGGCAAGGCGCGCGCGGCCAGCGCTAACCCCGCCGCGCGCAGCATTGCGCGATTATGCGCCCCCCACTCAGGGAAGAGCCGAACCAGACGCAAGGTCTCGGCGATCATCTCGCCCAAGGCCCGCCACTCCTCGGACGAAAGCCTATCGCGTATCCGCTCGCAGGCGGCAACGAAAACTAAAGGTTGGAAAACTGGCTCTAAGGGCGGCACGCCGGCGGCGTATTCTGGCCGCTGCGTTGTGATCTCGGCAGACGCTACCTCATGAACCCACTGACGATGTGCCAGAAGGACATCGCGAGCCCGCATGGCCAAAGACGGGTCGCCGCGTTGTTGATAAAGAAACGAGGCCACGGCGGCCAGCGCTAAAGGCCAGCCGGGAGGCATGTAGCCGAAGAGCGGACTTTGCAGGTCACGATCGGCCCGCCAGCGGGTTATCTCTTCCTCCAAGCGGTGAGACTCTAAGTCATAGGCTCGCTGGATGAAAGCCAGGTACTCAGATCGGGTGGTCATCGTCGCGCTCCGTTTGTCAAGGGTTAACCGAAGTGTAGCACGTTGCCATTTGAGGGTCAAACCAACATCCGGCGCTTCCCCGTTCTTCACGACCGCCGAATGGATACTGATGGGCCGGTCTCCTTGACAGCCGTGAACCCCCATGATAGACTCAAAGTATGACGGATTGGGTGATGCCTACTCCCCTGGCACAGGATTATCACGTCCACTCTACCCTCTCGCCCGATGGTGGCTCCACCATGGACGCGCTTTGCCTGCGTGCCATTGAGCTCGGCATTGCAGAGATCGGCTTTTCCGAGCACGCGTCCTTTGATCCGCGAGATCCTATGGCCGGCTTCTTCGACCCCAACCGGTATTTTGACGAGATCGCTACGGTGCGCGAGCGATACGGTCATCAGATCGCCGTTCGCGCGGGTCTGGAGGTGAATTACTCGCCCGGCCACGAGGAGGAGATCCGCTCCCTCTTGGAGGTTCACCCCTTTGACTTCGTCCTTGGCGGCGTCCATCTCGTGGAGGACTCCAACGGATGGGCCAACCTAGCCAGTGAAGGAGATAGCAGTGGTTGGTTTCAGGCCAGAGACGAAAGGGCAGGTTACCTGCCTTATTTTGACCTTCTGAGGCGGGCTGTTCGCTCTGGTCTCTTTGACATCATCGCCCACTTCGACCTTTGCAAGTGGTACGGCGTCGGCTTCTATGGGCCTTTCCGGCCAGATCTCTTCGCCAGCGAGGTGGACACGATCCTCAAAGACATGATCGGGCGAGGCATCGGGTTGGAAATCAACGCCTCCGGGCTCTTTGAACCACCCGCCGAACCGTATCCGACCCTGGATATCGTGCAGCGCTACGTCGCGCTAGGCGGAGTCATTGTCGTTGTCGGCTCCGACGCCCACCACACCACTCAGGTAGGCCAGGGCGTTGAGCACGTCGTACACGTGGCGCGAGCCGCCGGAGTTCCCCACCTGACCAGTTTCATCCGACGGCGGCCGCAGCCGCGGCCTTTCATCGCCTTTCGGCCCCTGCCTCCCAGGCAGGAACCGGAGCCGCTCCCCTGGCGCTGACCGAGATGGCGATCGTAGCCGACGAGGTAGGGCATGATCCTTGACCGTAAAACCCTTGAGGAGCAGGAGAACATGATCCTGGCTCCTTACGCCATGAAAAGCGGAGCCAGCCGCGGACGCAAATACCCCGAGGAGGAGCATCCGTATCGCTCCGCCTTTCAGCGGGATCGCGATCGCATCATCCATACCACCGCCTTCCGTCGCCTGCAATACAAGACGCAAGTTTTCGTTTACCATGAAGGTGATCACTACCGCTCTCGCCTCACCCATACCATAGAGGTTGCCCAGATTGGACGAACCCTGGCCCGCGCCCTGCGCGCCAACGAGGACTTGACCGAGGCGATCTGCCTCGCTCACGACCTGGGGCATCCTCCCTTTGGCCACACCGGCGAGGAGACGCTGAACGAACTGATGGCCGACGCCGGCGGCTTCAACCACCAGCGCCAGACCCTGCGCATCCTGGAGATGCTGGAGCGCCGCTACCCCGATTTTCCCGGCCTCAATCTGACTTATGAGGTCAGGGAAGGGATCATCAAACACGATACCGACTATGACGCAACGGAGGCCACGGACTACGAGCCCGAGCGCGCCGGCACGTTGGAATGCCAACTGGCCAACCTGGCCGATGAGATCGCCTACAACACGGCCGACCTGGAAGACGGCCTACGGTCGGAGATATTAGACCCCCGCGAGGTGCAAAAACTGGCGGTCTGGCAGGAGGTGATGGACAGCCTCGGCGAACGGCGAGATGCGGAGATCACCACCATGCTCCGCCGCCGTGCGATCCGACGGCTCATCGGCAAGGAGGTCAGCG
>DAOTYP010000125.1:0-2474 GCA_034434975.1 Anaerolineae bacterium
CGAGGAAGATTTTGAGCGCCTGGCGATGGAACGCTTGGGGCTCAACGCCGAGGTGCGCTTCTCCGAGGAATGGAAGCAGCGGGTGACGGAATGGAAGAGATCGGGCCTGGCTCGTATCTGTTGGGCAGATCGGTGGGGCGGCTTCTTCGGGCCCCTCCGCAACCTGATGGGCCTGGAGGGCCTCTGCATGGCCTTCTACGACCAGCCGAAGTTAGTAGAGCGCATGATGGCGCAGTGGGCCGACGCGATCATCGCCATCACGGAGAAGGTCTTAGAACACACCGATTTTGAGGCCTTCTGGTTCTGGGAGGACATGGCCTACAAGCGCGGCTCCCTCATCAACCCCCGCCTCTTTCGCCGTTTCGCCTTGCCGCACTACCGACGGGTCTGCGATTGGCTGCGCGGGCGCGGCATCCGGCACATCTGGCTGGACAGCGACGGAGACATCCACGAACTGATCCCTTTGTGGCTGGAGGCCGGCATCAACGGCCTATGGCCCTTTGAAGTGCAGGCGGGGATGGACGTTGTCCAGATACGGCGCGTCTATGGCCACGACCTGGCGCTGGGGGGCGGGATTGACAAGCGCGCCGTGGCGCAAGGCGGCGAGGTGATGCGCCGCGAGGTGGAGCGAGTGATGCCGTTGGTAGAGGACGGGGGGTATCTACCCGAACTGGATCACAGCGCGCCGCCCAACATCTCGGGGGCTCATTACTGCGACTACATGTCCTACCTCCTCTACCGTCTCGGCAGAGGCTAAACCGCAAGCCGATCAGCGCGCAAAGGCTGAAGGCTTTCGGCTCTCAAGGACTTCTGAAAGGAGACGAAATGAAATACGCGACCCAAAACTGCGTCAGCGAGTGGTCGTATGTCACAGGCAAACCCTACCGCGACCCCTTCAACGAGGTTGTGTTGGACGTGATCTTCACAGATCCGACCGGCCGAGAGCGACGCGTGCCTGCCTTCTGGGCCGGCGAAGGAACCTGGCGGGTGCGTTACGCCTCGGACAAGGTGGGGATTCACCACTATCGCACCCTCTGCTCCGATCCCACCAACCCCGATCTCCATGATCAGGAAGGGACGCTGGAGGTCACGCCCTACGAAGGAGCCAATCCCCTCCTGCGGCATGGGCGGCTGCGCATGGCTGCAGATCGGCGTCACCTGGAGCACGGCGACGGCACACCTTTCTTCTGGCTGGGCGATACCTGGTGGATGGGCCTGTGCCGGCGGCTGCGCTGGCCGGACGAGTTTCGGGAACTGACCGCCGACCGCGTGGCTAAGGGGTTCACCCTCATTCAGATCGTCGCCGGCCTCTACCCCGACATGGAGCCCTTTGACGAGCGGGGAGCCAACGAGGCAGGCTTCCCTTGGGAGCGAGATTTCTCGCGCATCAACCCCTCCTACTTTGACATGGCCGACTTGCGCATCGCCTACCTGGTGCAGTCGGGCCTCGTCCCTTGCATCGTCGGCTCCTGGGGATATTTCATGGAGTTCGCCGGCGCCGAGGTGCTCAAGAAGCACTGGCGCAACCTGATCGCCCGCTACGGCGCGTACCCGGTGGTGTGGTGCGCAGCAGGGGAAGCCCTCATGGGCTACTACCTCCACCCCAGGGAGGGGGCTGCCCTGGAGAAATGGCAGAAGGAGACGCGCGCCGCCTGGTCAGACGTGATCCGCACCATCCGCGCCCTGGACCCCTTCCGGAACCCGATCACCATCCACCCGACCCAATACGGTCACGATCAGGTGGACGATCCCTCTCTGTTGGATGTAGACATGCTTCAGACCGGCCATTCGGGCTATGCCAGCCTGGCCAACACGGTGGACATGCTCACCGCGTCGTTGGAGCGCCAGCCGCCGATGCCCGTTCTGGTGGGCGAGGTGAATTATGAAGGGATCATGGAATCCAGCCGCGAGGAGATCCAGCGTTTCGTCTTCTGGTTCTGCCTCCTGTCGGGGGCTGCAGGCCATACCTACGGGGCCAACGGCCTCTGGCAACTGAACAGGCGCGAGAGGCCCTATGGGCCTTCGCCTCACGGTTCGTCGTGGGGTGATACGCCGTGGGAGGATGCTTACCGTCTACCGGGCTCCGGCCAGTTGGGCCTGGCGAAGCGGCTGCTGGAACGATACCCTTGGTGGCGATTTGAGCCACATCCGGAATGGGTAGAGCCGCACCAGACCAAAGAGAACCGGCTTTCGGCCTATGCCGCCGGCATCCCAGGCCAAGTGCGGATCGTTTACATCCCCGCCGAGATCATCGGCACCGCCTGGGCAGGCAAGATGACCATCAAGGCGTTGGAACCGGGGTTGACATACCGAGCCTTCTACTTCAACCCCAAGACCGGCAAAGAACATGACCTCGGTCAAGTAACGGTGAACCCTCAAGGCTTCTACACCGTCCCCAAGCCGCCGATCTTCCAGGACTGGGTGATCGTGCTGGAGCGGTGAAACGCGCATCTAAAAGGTCGTGGGCGCGCCTT
>DAOTYP010000126.1:0-24419 GCA_034434975.1 Anaerolineae bacterium
GTGCTCATCGTCTATGAGCGCGTCGTCATGCCTGGTGAGGAGGTGGAGCCGATTGACGACAAGTATCGGTTTGTGCTATAATCGGCAAAGAAGTCGGCCAGCGACTTGGTGGAGTCCTGGCCGATGACCCGCGACGGGTGAGGCGTCGCAGGCGTGGGGTAGTGTATCACGGCCTTGCTCATCCGTCAAGCAAGGCCGTTTCGTTTTAACATCAGATGAGCGAGTGACTCATTTTAGCGGCCATACCACAAGGCATAGTGGTTTCTCTAAAGCCTTATCCTACATGTCGTAGAGTGCCGAGGCCCAGACTTGAACTGGGGACTCCGTGATTTTCAGTCACGTGCTCTACCAACTGAGCTACCTCGGCCTGTCGGCTGATAAAAAGCGTGGCCTATGGCCTCGGCCTGACAACTGCCACCACCATAGGCCATCAGCCTCCCAACTATGCAGAGCGGGCGATGGGACTCGAACCCACGACCTTCTCCTTGGCAAGGAGACGTTCTACCACTGAACCACGCCCGCATGGCTGAAAAAACCGACGAAGGCCCCGAGAACCCGTACCGGCGGGTAGGCCACCTTCGGGAGTGGACCCGGTCGGATTCGAACCGACGATCTCCTCCGTGCAAGGGAGGCGCCTTCCCGCTAGGCCACGGGCCCATGCCGACGAGAGGACTCGAACCTCCACGCCCTATCGGGCAGCAGATCCTAAGTCTGCAGCGTCTGCCACTTCCGCCACGTCGGCCTTTCCCTACCACCCAACTGCAGACACAAGGCCGCGGGGCGGGGCCGGTCATACTCCCGATTCTGTCGGGCGGTCACCCGTGCCGTCATCTGTCTCACCCCGCTGGGGCGGGATGGCGGTTCCTAGCCTGCGGGGAGTGACCCCGCCTCACCGTCACCGCTGCGGCGAGACCGAATCCATGCTGCTGGACCCGGCCCCCTCGCCTTGCTCCCGGTCGCACGCTCGCCTAGCCGGGGCCATTGCTGGCGCCCGCTGGTGGGCTCTTACCCCACCGTTTCAGCCGTTACCCGGTTTAGACCTCAAAACCTAAGGCTTTGCACCGGGCCGGTTTGCTTTCTGTTGCGGTTGTGGTCATCCGGCCGTTGCCAGCCAGATGCCCCCACTTGCCGTTTCGTGGGGCGACCTTGTTTGAGCATCGGCTCAAACCAGGAGTCGGGAAGTTCCTCTACGCTCACGGCCCGCAGGCCGAAGCGCAGCGACGGCTTCCGGCCACGCCTCCGCGGGTGTCCCGTCTGTTAACGTACCAAAAAGCAACTCAATTATATCACACCCTCAACCTGTCGTCAACTTCCAAAAAGGCGGGCCGGCCGCGCGCCCGACTTGCCGAGCGCAAGGAGTTATGATATAATGTAGGTGGTCAAGGCGGGAGCCGTTGCCAGGGGCGGGCCCAGCGAGGCTCCGGCCGCTTAGGAAGGAGGGCAGGCGTGACCTTAACGAAAAGCGAGAAAGGCACGATCATTCAACAATACCATCAGCATGAGAGCGACACGGGCTCACCCGAGGTGCAGGTGGCCCTGCTCACCGCCCGCATCAACCAACTCATTGATCACCTGAAGGTGCACAAGCACGATGAGCATTCTCGGCGCGGCCTCTTGAAGCTGGTCGGCCAGCGACGCCGACACTTGGCTTATCTGAGCCATAAGGATAACCAGAGGTACCGAGAGCTCATTGAGCGATTGGGTCTGCGCAAGTAACCCCCTTGGCAAGCGATGAGTAGATGCGGCAGCGGCTCGCCCATCTACTCATCGCGTAGGGGATCTTTCGTTTCTGTCGGGCCGGAGGCGCAGGAATTGGGGAGTGGAGCGGACATGGACCAGTTTCCTTGTCGGCCCCAGTCCCCAGTCCCTGACCTCCGGGCTCGCAGAGGCATGACACGGCAGCGCACGCAAGGGGAGCCGCGCGACCTTGCGTCGCTGGTCGTGTGATCTCAATTGTCCGGAGGTATTTCTTTTCCATGCAACAGTACAGTTTCACCGCTCGCATCGGCGAGCACGACATCATCATAGAGACGGGAACCCTGGCCCAGCAGGCCGGGGGAGCGGTAACCGTCCGTTCCGGCGATACCGTGGTCTTGGCCACGGCTACGGCCTCCCCCAAGCCGCGAGAAGGGGATGACTTCTTCCCCCTCAGCGTGGACTACGAAGAGCGCATGTACGCCGCCGGCAAGATCCCCGCCAGTTTTTACCGTCGCGAAGGGAGGCCGAGCGAACAGGCGATCCTCCTTTGCCGCCTGGTAGACCGTCCCCTACGCCCCCTTTTCGCCAAGGGGCTGCGCAACGACGTGCAGATCGTCCTCACCTCCCTCTCCTCGGATGACGAGAACTTCATTGATATTCTGTCCATCATCGGCGCTTCCGCCGCGCTCCACATCTCTAACATCCCCTGGAACGGGCCGATCGGCGCCGTGCGCGTGGGCTACATAGATGGCGAGTTCGTGTTCAACCCTACCGCCTCTCAGATGGCGCACAGCACGCTGGATCTGCGGCTGGCCGGCACCGCGGAGGCCATCCTGATGGTGGAGGCCGGCGCCAACGAGGTGCCGGAGGATGTGATCTTGGAGGCCATGCGCCGCGGCCACGAGGCGATGCAGGATGTCATCCGCGTGCAGAACGAGATGCGGGCCCAACTGGGCAAACCCAAGTCGGAATTCCCCATCTTCCTCCCTAGGGAGGAGGTCAAAGAGGCGGTTAAAACGCAGGTCGCCGCCCGCTTGAGCGAGGTGCTCGCGACCGCTTCCTTCAAGTCGGAGCGCAACGAGGCCTTGGAGACGCTCCAACAGGAGGTCGTCGCCGCCTTCGCCGAACAGTGTGAGGCCTGGGAGGTGTCGGAGGCGTTTCAGGATCTCGTGCGGCAGGAGATGCGCGCTCGCATCTTGCAC
Organism: Anaerolineae bacterium; assembly: GCA_034434975.1. Taxonomy (GTDB): domain Bacteria; phylum Chloroflexota; class Anaerolineae; order JADYZS01; family JADYZS01; genus JADYZS01. The sequence continues at coordinate 2,901 of DAOTYP010000126.1, forward strand.
GAAGGGCGTCGGCCCGACGGCCGCGATGCTAGAACCGTTCGCCCCATCTCCTGCGCGGTGGGCCTCCTGCACCGCACCCATGGCTCTGCCCTCTTCACCCGTGGCGAGACCCAGGTGCTGACCATCGCCACCTTGGGCACCCCTAGCGATGAGCAGACGATAGACAGCCTGGACGCGGAGGAGACCAAGCGCTTCATGCACCACTACAACTTCCCGCCCTATTCCACCGGCGAGGTCGCGCCCATGCGCGGCCCCAAACGGCGGGAGATCGGGCATGGCGCCTTGGCCGAGCGCGCGCTGGTTCCCGTGCTTCCCCCTGAGGAGAAGTTCCCTTACACCGTGCGCCTCGTCTCCGAGGTCCTCTCCTCCAACGGCTCTACCTCCATGGCCAGCGTATGCGGCTCCACCCTGGCCCTGATGGACGCGGGCGTTCCCATAGAGGCCCCGGTGGCAGGTGTGGCCATGGGCCTCATCACCGAGGGCGACCGCTATGCCATCCTGACCGACATCATCGGCATGGAAGATCACCTTGGGGACATGGACTTCAAGGTGGCCGGGACGCGCCACGGCATCACGGCCCTGCAGATGGACCTGAAGGTGCAGGGGTTGAGCGAGCAGATCCTACGGGAGGCGCTGGCCCAGGCACGCGAGGCGCGCCTCTTCATCCTGGGCAAGATGGCGGAGACGATCTCCGCGCCGCGCCCCGAACTCTCGCCTTATGCGCCGCGCATCACCGTCGTCAAGATCCACCCCGACAAGATCGGCACGCTGATCGGCCCTGGCGGCAAGATGGTGCGCAAGATCCAAGAGGAGACCGGCGTCAAGATCGACATTGAGGACGACGGCTCGGTCTTCGTCTCCTCCACCAACGGCCCCGGCGCGGAGCGAGCCGTTGAGATGATTGAAGAGTTGACCTCGGAAGTGGAGTTGGGTAAGATATATAACGGCAAGGTGGTGCGCACCACCGACTTCGGCGCCTTCGTGGAGATCCTGCCGGGCAAGGAAGGGATGGTGCACATCTCGCAGTTGGCCGACTATCGCGCGCCGAGCGTGGAGGACGTGGTGAGGGTCGGCGACGAAGTGCAGGTGATGGTCATCGGCATAGATGACCAAGGCAAGATCCGGCTCTCCCGCAGCGCCGTGCTGGAGGGGCTTACGCTAGAGGAGGCCCAGGAGCGAGACCGTCGCCCCGGCTCGGCGCCCCGGCGCAGCGGGCCCGGCGAGCGCTTCAACGGGCCGAGGCCCTCGCGCGACGGCGAACGCAACCGTCGCCCCGGCGAAGGCCGATCGGGCGGCTTCGGACATTCCGGCGGCCCGCGCAGGCCAGGAGGAAGATAGCACGGGCCGGCTGGGGGACAGCGGCTCCCCCAAGGATAGCCGGCCCTGCCGATGAACCTTATCTCAAAGCAGCCCATCACCGTCGTATGGAGAATCTGAGCCTAACCGAACCCTCTGCGCCCGAGCCTGCGTCGGCACCTCCCATCAGGGCGCGGCGGCGCGTGGCCTTTTGGCTGCGGGAAGCGCTGGAGACGGTCGTGCCGGCCGTCCTCATCGCCCTTTTCATCCACCTCTTTCTGGCCCAGGCGACGCGGGTGTACGGCCAGAGCATGGAGCCGAACCTGCGCACGGAGCAGCGCTTGGTCGTAGAGAAGTTGTCATATCGCTTTCACGGCCCGCGCCGCGGCGACATCGTGGTGCTGCGCCTGCCGGAGCACAGCGCGGAACTCTTGATCAAGCGGGTCATCGCCTTGCCCGGCGAGAAGGTGGAGATCCACGACGGGCAGGTTTACATAGATGACAAGCCGCTCCTGGAACCTTACCTGCAGCAGGCGACCTTGGGCAACTACCCGGCGCGCGTGGTGCCACCCTTGCACGTCTTCGTCTTGGGCGACAACCGCAACGCGAGCAACGACTCGCGGGTCTTCGGGCCGGTGCCTAGGGAGAACATCATCGGCCGCGCCTGGTTCTCTTATTGGCCTTTGGATAGGATCGGCTTCGTGCACTAGGCCGTCGGCAACGGACCATCTTCGCAAGCCCGCGCAAGGGACGAGCCTGGCCGGCCGTCCCTTGCGCGCTTAACGCCGGTGTGAGTACACCACTCCCTCTCGGCAAAGAGGAGATAGGCTGGCCTTGGCGTCGGATGAGAGCATGAGCACGCGGTGGAGTCAGCAGACCAAACTGATCGTGACCATCGGGATACTGCTGGGCTTGATTTGGGCTGCCCTTCGCTTCGGCCCCGTCCTCAGCCCCCTGATCGTGGCCATCATCCTTTCCTACCTCATCAACCAATCGGTAGGCTGGATCGTCCGCAACACCGGTTGGCCTCGTCTGCCCGTGGTCGTCGTCCATTTCCTCCTCATCCTCGCCCTCTTGATCTCCGCGCCCGCCCTTCTGACCCCTCGCTTGATCCGTGCCGTGGGCGCGCTCAACGTGGACCTGCAAAGCATCATCGCCGAACTGAGCCGACGCTCGCAGGAGCCCCTCGTCATCTTGGGTTACCAGTTAGAGGTCAGCCAGTGGTACAACCAGGTCATTGACCTGTTGCGCTCCTTGCTGCAATCTCTGGCCACGGGCGCGGTGGGCATCGTCTTCAACGTCGCGGCGGCCTTCCTGTACCTGATCCTTGTCCTGGTCATGTCCTTCTACCTGGTCAAGGACACGCCCCAGATCGGGCGGTCCATCTATCAGCGCATCCCTCCGCCCTATCGCCCTGAACTGCTCGCGCTCTGGCGCGAACTAGCCGCCATCTGGGATGCCTTCTTTCGGGGCCAGATCGTGCTGGGGGTGGTGATCGCGGTCATGGTGACGGTGGTGATGACGATCATCGGGCTACGCAACGCGCCGATCCTGGGCCTCATCTCCGGCATCCTGGAGATCGTGCCGACCTTCGGGCCGGCCATCGCGATGATCCCCGGCGTCCTCATCGCCCTGGTGCAGGGTTCCACCTGGCTTCCGCTGAGCCGCGAGGCCTTCGCGCTCCTGGTCGCGGGCTGCTACCTCGCCATCCAGCAGGTGGAGAACCATTTCATCGTGCCGCGCGTCATCGGCAGCCGCGTGCACCTGCATCCGGTGGTCGTCCTGGCGGGGGCGTTGGCCGGCGCACAGTTGGGAGGGGTGCTCGGCGTCTTTCTGGCGGCGCCGGTTATCGCCTCGCTCCGCATCCTCTTCGGCTACGCCTACGCCAAGATCTTAGATCTGGAGCCTTTCAAGTTGCCGGAGGTGCTCGTTCCCACGCCGCACCAACAGCAGATCGGCGGGCGGCCTGTGCGGGCCGTCCTCTTTGACCTGGATGGGACGCTGGCCGAAACCGATGATGCGCTGGTGGAACAATGGACCGCGCGGCTCCGTTTCCTCCGCCATCTGCTGCCTCGCTTGGATACCGGGCGCCTGGCGCGCAAGTTAGTCGGCGCGCTCGCGAGGGCCTCCGCCCGCGCCTTGGCCCTCCTGGATTGGCTCAGCCTGGACGACGAGACCTTCCGACTCTACGCCTGGCTGCAGCGGCTGCGCGGGGTGCGCGCTGCCGACGGCCTGCAACCGGTGGCGGGCACGCCCGAATTGGCGCGCGCCCTGGCCGGGCGATACCGCCTCGGCCTGATCACCTCGCGCAGCCAGGAAGAGGCCAAAGCCTTCTTAGAGCGCAACGGCTTTGACGGCGTCTTCTCGGTCATCGTGGCGAGGGACACCGCGCGCCGTCTCAAACCGCATCCCCAGCCCGTGCGCCAGGCGGCGGAGAAGTTGGGCATACCCCCGGCCCACTGCGCGATGGTGGGAGACACCGCAGCCGATATCCAGGCGGCGAAGGCCGCGGGCGCCCTGGCGATCGGCGTCCTCTGCGGCCTCGGCGACAAGCAAGACCTGAGCGAAGCCGACCTGGTGCTGCCGACGACGACCCAACTGGCCGAATGGCTGTTGGATCTCTCTTATGCCCCGCATCCCTTGAAGGAGGAAGAGCCATGAAGACCGTCCGCGACATCCTGCGAGAGAAGGGCTACGATATCTGGTCCGTCTCAGCCGACGCCACCGTGTACGAGGCCCTCCAGGTGATGGCCGACAAGAACATCGGGGCCGTGTTGGTGCTGGAAGAGGGGCGCCTGGTCGGCATCCTCTCGGAACGGGATTACGCCCGCAAGGTGATCCTGAAGGGGAGGTCTTCCCTGAAGACGCCGGTCCGGGAGATCATGACCGACCAGGTGTTTTACGTTCGGCCTGAGCAGACGGTGGAAGAATGCATGGCACTGATGACCGAGAAGCGCATCCGCCACCTCCCCGTGCTGGAGGACGGCCGGCTGGTGGGCGTCATCTCCATCGGGGATGTGGTCAAAGCGGTCGTCTCCGAGCAGCAAGTAACCATTCAGCAGTACGAAAACTACATCTTGGGAAGGGGATACGGCCGATAGGTCGTTCCTGATCTGCGGGCCGCGGCTAGCCCATCTGGTCGTAGAGCCGCTCCAGCGTCAGGCCGGAGTGGACCGTCTCGCGGTTCTGCACGGTGAAGGCTGCGGCCGCGGCGCCGAGGCGCACCGCCTCGTCCAACGGCATCTCGTTGAGAAGGCCGAAGACGACGCCGGCGGTCAGGGCGTCGCCCGCGCCGGTCAGATCTACCACCTCGCAGGGGAAGGCGGGAACATGGCCGCTCGTCTCCGCCGCAGCGTAGGCGACGCCTAACTCGGCCAGCGCGATGATGGCCACCTGCACCCCCATCCTCACCAGGCTCTTGGCGACGGCGACGGCCTCCTCTCGGCTGCCGATGCATTCGCCGCACAGCACCTCGGCCTCCTTCATGTTGGGCGTGATCATGTACAGGTCCGGTAGGTGGCGGCGCAGCTTGGGGGCCAGGGACACGGCGGTAGGATCGGCACACACGGGGACCCCCTCACGCCGGGCCGCCTTGATGATGGAGGCGATGGTCGCAGACGATAGGTTCGCGTCCAGCACGACCATGCTCGCCTCTTTGAACCGGCGACGATGTTGATGGATGTAAGCAGGGGTCACCGTCTCTATGATGCTCGTGTCGCTGATGGAGATGACCGGTGTGCCCGCTTCATCCAGCACGACCAGGTACTCGCCGGTGTGGTAATCGGGCGCAACCAGCACCCCGCTCACATCTACGCCGGCCTCCGCGGTCCTTTTCAACAGGTAGCGGCCCTCCTCGTCGTCGCCGACGGCTGAGAGGAGAACGGTAGGAACGCCTAAGCGAGCCAGGTTCTCGGCCACGTTGCGGCCCACCCCGCCCGCGCTGATGCGGACGTGGCCAGGGTTAGGCGTGCCGGGGATGAGCGGCCCGACGGCCTGGCCCTTGGTATCCATGATGCTCGTGCCGATGACCAGCACCGGGCGATGATCCATCTCCGTCCTCCCCGCCCTCCCTCAGGGCGCCCATCCCCGCGTGCCTTCCAGCCTCAACAGGCGCTCTTTCCAACCCGGGCCGCCCGTGTAACCGCCCAATGAACCGTCGCTGCCTACGACGCGGTGGCAAGGCACGAGCATCGGCACCGGATTGGCCCCCAAAGCCTGCCCTACCGCCCGCGCCGCCCGCGGCTTGCCGAGTTGCTGCGCGACCCAAGCGTAGGAGCGCGTCTCGCCGTAGGGGATGCGCTGCGTGACCTCCCAGACCTGACGCCGGAAAGGGGTGTGGCCGGACAGGTCCAAAGGTATCTGAAAGGATTTTCGCTCGCCGTCCAGATATTGGCGGATCTGCCTGGCCGCGTCGGCGACCGCATCCTCCGGCCAGGGGCGCGCCTCAGGATGACCGGCCCGGACAAGGGCCATGGCTTCCTCCGGGGTGGGCTGCGGCAGGGTTGCGGCGACGATGCCGCGCTCAGAAGCGACCAGCGCCACCCACCCCTGCGCCGTCGCCAAGACGGCCAGACCGAGGTTCCCTCTCTTTTCTACCCCCATGACGCCCTCCTGGACCTTGGGACTTGGGCAGCGGCGCGCGGCACATCGCAACCATTATATCATAACCTCGCGCCAAAACCATACTCCCCCTCATCCTTCTTCAGCCCAACGAGAGGCCTCGCGCGCCGGTTGGCGCAAACAGGCCAACTATGCTAGAATAGCCGCATCCTCTGCTATCTGCTATCGTAAGGCAGAGGCGAGGGAGTGCCGATGCCCGTTAGCCGCTGCCATCCCATCCGTCTGACAAGCCCGTTATGACCATGAGCGACATCCTCTCCGGCCTTGACGAGGCCCAACGTGAGGCCGTTACGGCCGCGGAAGGGCCGGTGCTCGTCCTGGCAGGGCCCGGCTCCGGCAAGACGCGCGTCCTGACCCACCGCATCGCTTACCTGGCGCGCGAGCGCGGGCTCCATCCTCGCCACATCATGGCCGTCACCTTCACCAACAAAGCGGCCCGCGAGATGCGGGAGCGCACCGAACGGCTCTTAGGAGGGCAACTGTATGACCTCACCATCGGCACGTTCCACAGCATCTGCGCGCGCGTGCTGCGGCGCGAGGCCGACGCCCTCGGCTGGCCCGCAAACTTCGTCATCTACGATGAAAACGACCAACTGAGCCTGGCGCGCCAAGCCCTCAAAGACTTGAACCTGGATGAGAAGCGCTATCCCCCCCAGAAGATGTTGGGGGCCATCTCCCAAGCCAAATCCGAACTCATCCTGCCCGACGCGTTCCCCGTCCAAACCTACTGGCAGGAGGTTGTGCGCCGCGTCTACGTTCGCTACCAGGAGTTGCTCGCGGCTTACCACGCCATGGACTTTGACGATCTCCTCCTGCGCGCGGTCTTTCTTCTGCGCGAGCACCCGGAGATAGGCGATAACTATCGGTGGCGCTACGCGCACATCCTCGTGGACGAGTTTCAGGACACTAACGTCGCACAATACGAGTTGCTGAAACTGCTGGCGAGCGGCCACCGCAACCTCTTCGTCGTCGGCGATGAAGACCAAAGCATCTATCGGTGGCGGGGCGCGGATTATCGCAACGTCATGCGCTTCAAAGAGGATTACCCCGACCATCGCCTGATCTTGCTGGTGAAAAACTACCGTTCTACCCAGACGATCCTAGACACGGCCAACGCGGTCATCGCGCAGAACGTTCACCGTCATCCCAAACGCTTGTACACGGAGAAGGGCAAAGGCCCGCGCCTCGTCGTCTTTGAAGCCTACAACGAGCAGGAAGAAGGAAGTTACGTGGTGGAGACGATCGCGCGTTGGGTGGCGAGCGGCCAGTATCGTCCAGGCGACTTCGCGGTGATGTACCGCACCAACGCGCGGTCGCGGCCCATGGAAGAGGCTTTCCTGGCGCGCGGGATGCGCTACAAATTGGTCGGCGCTACCCGCTTCTACGAACGCAAGGAGATCAAAGACGCCCTGGCCTACCTGCGCCTGGTGCACAACCCTGCCGACGGGGTGAGCCTGACGCGGATCATCAACGTGCCGCCGCGCGGCATCGGCGAGAAGACGCTCGCCTCGCTGATCGCCTGGGCCCAGCGGGATGGCCTTACCGTAGGCGAGGCCCTGCAACGCCTCCACGATCAGCCGACACATGCCGAAGACAAGGACGACGAAGCCTCTCTTCCTTTCACCCCCTCCGTCCGTGCGAAGTTGGCCGATTTCGCCCGTCTGCTCGCGGGCTGGCGGCAGGCGCGGCTGGAAGCCTCGGTGGCGCGCCTTCTGGCCCAGGTGTTGGAGGAATCGGGCTACGCCGCCTGGGTGAACGACGGTACGGCCGAGGGCGAGGAGCGCTGGCAGAACTTGCAGGAACTCCTGGCCGTCGCGGCGGAGTACGGAGCGCTTCCGCCGGAGACGGCGCTGGCGACCTTCCTGGAGGATGTCGCCCTCGTCTCCGACGTGGACGACTTGCCGGAGAGCAGCGATGTGCCGACGTTGCTCACGTTGCACATGGCGAAGGGGCTGGAGTTCCCCGTCGTTTTCATCACGGGGCTGGAGGAGGGCCTCCTTCCCCACAGCCGCAGCCTGGACGATCCGGAGGAAATGGAGGAGGAGCGCCGCCTCTGCTACGTAGGCATCACGCGCGCGAAGGAACGCCTTTACCTGACCTACGCCTTCCGTCGCACGCGCTGGGGCTCTTCCGACATCTCGGAGCCTTCTCGCTTCCTGCAAGACATCCCGCCCCACCTGATTGAGGGGCGCGAGGCGCTACCGAAGGAGACGCGGTCGTTGCGCCAGGTCTCGCGCGAGGCTGCTGTGCGCCGTGAGGCGACCTGGCCGACCGAGCGCCCCGCGCCCGCCGCCATGCCTTTTGCCCCCGGCGACAAGGTCAACCACCGCATCTTCGGCCCTGGCACCGTCATCGCCGTCTTCCCCCAAGGCGATGACGCCGAGGTCCAGGTTGCCTTTCAGGGCCAGGGAGTCAAACGCCTGCTGGCCAGCCTAGCCCAACTGGAGAAGGTCACGCAGTAGAGGGAACCGTCATGGGCCGCCGTCTTTGGTCATTGTGGCTGGTTCTGGCCCTCTGGGGCGCGCCGGTCATCGGCGCCTTTGAGGCGGAGGCGCGATCCTCTGGGACGCCCCTCTTTTCCGCGCCTGCGCCGGAGCGTGAAGGGGGCTTCCCTGCCTCGTCTAAGATCGCGCCTGCCCTGGCTCGCGCGCTGGCGGCCGGCGGCGTCGTGGAGTTCCTCGTCCGTCTGCGGGAGGAGGCCGACCTGAGCGGCGCAGGCCGGCTGGCCACGAAGATGGAACGGGGCCGCTACGTCTATGAGGCATTGCGCCGCGTAGCCCAACGTTCGCAGGGGCCGCTCCTACGCTGGCTGGAGGCGCGCGGCGTCGCCTACCGGCGCTTCTACATCGTCAACATGATCCTGGTGCGAGGCGACGCGGCCTTGGCGCAAGCCCTGGCCGCGCGCGCCGACGTGGCGCGGCTGGAGGCGAACCCGGCGGTGCGTGCCCCCTTGCCGGCTCCTCACCTGCGCGCCGAGTCCGCCTCCGAGGCCGACCTGATCCCGTGGGGTGTGATGGACATCCAGGCCGATCAGGTGTGGAGCCTGTACGGCGTGCGCGGGCAAGGCGTGGTGGTGGCGGGCAACGACACGGGGGTAGATTGGGATCACCCCGCCCTGAAGCCTCAGTATCGTGGGTGGGACGGCGCCGCTGCCAGCCATCACTACCATTGGCACGACGCCATCCACCACGACATCGGCCCGCCCGATTTCAACCCTTGCGGCTACGACTCGCCGGCGCCATGCGATGACAACAACCACGGCACCCATACGCTGGGCACCATGATCGGCGACGACGGCGCGGGGAACCAAATCGGCGTCGCGCCGGCCGCGCGCTGGATCGGTTGCCGGAACATGGACAATGGCTTCGGCAGCCCCGCCACCTATGCCGAGTGCTTTGAGTTCTTCCTAGCGCCCTACCCCATCGGCGGCAACCCTCTGACCGACGGCAGGCCCGACCTGGCCCCCGACATCGTCAACAACTCCTGGGGGTGCCCACCCAGCGAAGGTTGCTCAACCGACACGCTGCAAGGGGTGGTAGAGGCGGTGCGGGCCGCAGGCATCCTGGTCGTCGTATCCGCAGGCAACAGCGGGGCGAGCGGCTGCGCCACGGTCGGCGAGCCCCCCGCCCTCTACGAGGCCTCGTTCACCGTCGGCGCGTACGGCAAAGGCGTCAACGTCTACACCATCGCTTCCTTCAGCAGCCGCGGGCCGGTGACAGCCGACGGCAGCGGGCGCCTCAAGCCCGACGTGGCCGCGCCGGGGGTCAACATCCGTTCCAGCGTGCGAGGCACCGGTTACCAATCCGGCTGGAGCGGCACCTCCATGGCCGCGCCCCACGTGGCCGGCGCCGCCGCGCTCCTCTGGTCTGCGGAACCCGCCCTGCGAGGCCGCATCGCCGAGACAGAAGCCCTCATCACCCGGTCGGCCATCCCGCAGGTAGACGCCACGTGCGGCGGCGACGCCGACGGGCATCCCAACAACGTCTGGGGTTGGGGACGGCTCAACGCGCGGGGCGCGTTGGAGCGCGCCCTGCCACCGGGAACCCTCTCCGGCCGCGTAACCGATGAAGCAACGGGAGCAGGGCTTGCCGGCGCCTTGCTGACCATGCACAAGGTTGGGACGGGCATCGTCGTCACCGCCACGACGGACGCCTCCGGCCTCTACAGCCGGACGCTCCTCAGCGGGAGTTACGTGGTCACCGCCTCGCTGACGGGCTTCCAAAGCCGATCAGTGGGGCCGCTCACCGTGCCCGGCGCCGGCAGCGCCACGCAGGACCTGGCGCTGCGATCTTTTCCCCTCTTTTTGCCGTTGACGCTCAAACGATGACCGAGAGCGGGGCGCCGTCGCCTGGAAGGCCGGGCCGTTCACGGCGCGAGCGCGCGCTCCAGGTAGCGACGCAACAGATCCAGCGCGGCCTCGGCGGACCGGGCCTTGTTCTCCTCTCGGTTGCCCTGCCAGATGTGCCGCTCCCCCCACTCGGCATCGCGCGCCGAAAGGTGAACGTGGGTCAAGCCTATGGGCTTCTCCGGCGTCGCGCCGCTGGGGCCGGCGATGCCGGTTACGCTCAGCGCCAGGTCGGTGTTGAAGAGGCGCCGTGCGCGCTGGGCCATCTCTTGGGCCGTCTCCGCGCTGACCGCGCCGTGCTCAGCAAGGGTCTCGCGCCGCACCCCCAGGATGCGCTCCTTCACCCCGTTATCGTAGGCCACCACGCCGCCCATGAAGTAGCGAGAACTCCCAGGGACGTTGGTCAGACGGTGGCCGATGAGGCCACCGGTGCACGATTCGGCCAGGGAGATCGTCAGCCCTAGCCGGACGAGCAACTCGCCCACGCGCTCTTCCAGCGTCTGGCTTTGCATACGTGCTCCTTGCGCAATTGACTTTCCTACCCTGGCGTATTATACTCCAATGTAGTACGACCTGCGGGCGCCTTTCGGGCCTGGAGCAGGCCAATTACCATTGTAAGGAGGCTCATCCATTGCCCATTCATCGGAGCAGTAGAAGGCTGTTCCTGGTGGTCGCGATGACGGCTCTGCTGGTCGGAGCCTGTACCCGCGCCACCGCCCCGCCTACGGGGGGTGCACCCACCAGACCCCCCAGCGCCCTGACGCCCCCACCCTCTTCCCTCAAGCAGTGGGACAAGGAACCGGAGATGATCATAGACCCCCACAAAATCTACCTGGCGACCTTCAAGACGGAGAAGGGCGACATCAAGATCCAACTCTTTGCCGACAAAGCGCCCAAGACGGTGAACAACCTGGTCTTCTTAGCCCGACAGGGATACTACGACAACACGACCTTTCACCGCGTGCTGCCCAACTTCATGGCCCAAGGCGGCGACCCGACGGGCACCGGCAGCGGCGGCCCCGGCTATCGGTTTGAGGACGAGATAGACCCGAGCCTCCGCTTTGACGACGGCGGCTACCTGGCGATGGCCAACGCCGGCCCCAACACCAACGGGAGCCAGTTCTTCATCACCTTCGTGCCGACGCCCTGGCTGAACGGTAGCCACACCATCTTCGGCAAGGTGGTGGCAGGGATGGATGTGCTGTTGTCGCTGACCCCGCGCGACCCCACCGAGAACCCCACCTACCCCGGCGACCTTCTCAAGACGATTGAGATCACGGAGATAGCGGAGAGCCTCCTCCCCCCGCCCACGCCGACGCCTGTGCCCACCGTGCCGGTGCCTGAAGAGGGACGCCCGCTATCCAAACTGGACATCGCCGCGCGGGAGAACCTCTACACCGGCAAGCCGGCCATGGTGATTGACACGGCCAAGTCCTACCTGGCGACCGTGACGACGACGCGAGGCGACATCACCATCCAACTATATCCCCAGGACGCGCCGGAGAGCGTCAACAACTTCGTCGTTTTGGCCAACCTCGGCTATTGGGATGGCTTCCCCATCGTCTTCGTAGAGCCGGGCGTGTTCGTGGTGACAGGCTCGCCGGGCGGGGCGCCCGATAGCGACATCGGCTACGCCGTCCCCTCCGAACGCAAGCGCTCTAACGTCACCGGCGCGGTCGGCTATTGGTTTCGCGAGGACCGCTTCGGCTCCAGCGCCAGCCAGTTCTACATCCTGCTGCAAGACATCCCGGCGATGGATCAGTCGTTCACCGCCTTCGGAGAGGTAACGGCCGGGCTGGAGGTGGTCCGGGCGCTGACCGTAGAGGACAAGGTGGAGAAGATCACGATCACGGAGAAATAGCAAGCAAAGGCGGCGCATCCTTGGATGCGCCGCCTCGCTGCCAGCGCGGAGGACACAGCCCCCCTATTCTGTGCCCCTAACCGATGAAAGCATCTCCCATATCTCCGCCACCGGGTGGCCGGCGAAGCGCGGCAGGTCCACCTCTCGCCAAACGCGCTCCATGTCGGCCCGCAGGGCGGGGCTGGCGCGCGCGGCCAGCGCCTCCTTGACCGCCGCCGCCTCGGCGATGAAGCCCGCGTCCGGCCTACTGCGCTCCGGATCCTGCAGGAGCGACGCGGCCCGCTTCAGCAGACGCACCATCCGCGCCCGCAACGCGGGATCGGCCCAGAGGAGACGCGTCACCTCCGGTGAGTGACGGTAGTAGAGCCGGATGTATTCGCGCCCGAGAGAGCTCTGGGCCAACATGTCGTCACGCACCCCGTAGAGGGCCGCCAAAACGCCGCGCGCCGCGTCGGCCTCGCGCAGGATCGCCGTCGCCATGCAGGAAGAGCAGACGGCTGGAGACGTGTCGGTGAGCGGTGCCACCACGCCCAGGCTCACCGCGCGGAAGGCGTTGACCCGCCCATAGCCGAAATCGTCATCGGGGCCGTCCGCGCCCAGGTCATCGGCGCTGGCGCGCAACACCGCCATCACCTGCGCGTTGGTGAGGGTGCCGGTGTGGGCCAGAACGAGGCCGGCGACGCCTGCTGCGTAGGGCGCGGCCATGGAGGTGCCGCTGAAAGATTGATGGCCGCCCGGCACGGTGCTGAGGATGGCAACCCCCGGCGCGGCCACATCTACCTCCGGCCCGCGGTTGGAGAAGGCTGCCCGCCCATCTTGGCTGTCGGTGGCGGCGACGGCCACCACCCGCTCGTGCGCGGCCGGATACCCCACAGGGCCGCCGTCATTGCCGGCGGCGGCCACGATCACTGCGCCTCGCTCAAAGGCGTAGTTCACCGCATCCGCGAGGGCTTGGGAGCAATGGGGCGAGCCGAGGCTCAGGTTGATGATGCGCGCGCCCTGGTCGGCGGCGTATTGGACGCCCTGCGCGACCTGATCGGCAGAGCCACTCCCTTGCGCGTTCAGCACTTTGACCGGCAGGATGCTCACCTGCCATAGAACGCCCACCGTGCCCACGCCGTTGGCCGCCGCGGCGATGATCCCCGCGACGTGGGTGCCATGACCGTGGTCATCGCGCGCATCATCGTCGCCGTTGACGAAATCGCGATCTATGTCGGTGCGCACACGGCCGTCGTTCAGGTCCGGATGGGTGTAGTCCACGCCCGTATCTACGACGGCGATGAGGATGTTCGCATTCCCCGTAACGATGGCCCACGCCTCTGGCGCGTCAAGGTCGGCATCGGCAGCACCGCCGGTTTGGCCGGTGTTGTGCAAGGCCCACTGTTGGGGATAGAGCGGGTCGCTGGGAAGCGCTTCTACCTCTAGCGCGCGGAAGACGAGGTTCGGCTCGGCGTACTCCACGTTGGGATCGGCCTGATAGGCGGCGAGCATCGCGTCCAGGTCGGTCTGGGGGGATGCGGTGAGTTTGTAGATTCGCTCCAGGCCGTAGAGGGCGTCGGCCTGCGGCGACAACGTGGTGAAAACGGGCTCAACCCGCCGCACGCCAAAGCGCCGGTTGAGGCGATCTATGCTGGCAAGGCCCGTCGCCAGAGGCCCGCGCAAGGGGGCTGCGGTCCGGAACTTCACCAGGATCTCGCCTGGAACGCGCTCGGCCAGCGGCACAGAAGACGCAAGGCCTTCCGTCGGCCCGCTCGCGCCAACGCTCACGCCGGAAGCCAACAACGCCCATGTCAGCACCAGGATCAACCACGCGCCTCGCCGTCGCGCCATCACAGCCTCCCTCTTTTCACTTTCAGTCCGTACACTGATGTAGACGCAAAGGGGAAAGGAAGGTAACGGGAGAGTTCGGCCGGACGGCGTCTTCTCCGCTCGCCGCGTGGGGTCGGCGGTCGCATCAGCAAAGACGCCGGCGCAAAAGGCCTACCCAGAAGCCGACTCCCCAGGCGAGGTGCATCGTCCAGAAGACGGGCGGCAGGCGCAGAAGAAGCGGTGCTACGGATCGCCGGTGGTCGCTCCGGCTTTCGGCCTCTTTCCTCTCCTCGGAGAGGAAGCCGGCGGGAAGGTCAGGCCTGTGCCGGACGGCCATCGCCGTGGCAACGGCGGTCAGGAGGAGGTAAACGGCCACCCCCGCGCCCCAGCCTAGCATGGCCGCCCGGCTGAAAGCCGAGGCCAGCGCGCCGAACGTCAGCAGGGCGACCCAAAGGGGCGGCACGACCTGGCGGAGGCGCAGGCTAGTAGGGTGCCGCCGGAGCATCTGAGCCTTCCAAAAGCCGTAGCCGGCATATTGACGCGCCAGCCCGGCTAGCGTCTCCCGCATCCACGTCCGCGAGCAAAGGCTCGGGATCAGGATAAGCCGTCCCCCTGCACGCCGCAGGCGGAAGTTCAACTCGTAGTCTTCGTTGGCGGCCAGCGCCTCGTTGTAGCCGCCCAACCTCTCCAACCAGGCGCGCGGATAAACGCCCAAGTAGACGGTGTCGGCCTCACGGGGCCCGCCCCGATGCGTCAGGTGATAGGCCGAATCGCCTGCGCCGAAAGGGGAGGCGAAGGCGAGCGCGATCGCCCGGGCCGTCGGCCCTTGCCCGATGCCCCGCAGTGGCCCTCCGACGCCGGCGGCGCCCGTCGCCCTTAGCGCCTCCACGGCGCGGCGCACGTAATCTGGCGCGAGGAGGCTGTGTCCGTCGGCGCGGGCGATGATCTCGCCGCGCGCCGCGCGCAACCCCAGGTTGAGGCCGGCCGCGGCGATGCGGCGTGGGTTATTGATGAGGCGAACGCGCGGGTCGCGCCGGGCGAACTCCTGGACGATGGCCGCGGAGCCATCCTCTGAACCGCCGTCGGCCACGAGGATTTCCATGCGCTCAGGGGGGTAATCTTGCGCCAGGAGCGCGGCCAAGGCGCCCGACAGGTGCGTCGCCTCGTTGTATACCGGAACGATGACGGTAACGAAGGGGGCCGGATCAGCGGCCATCGCCTCCCTCCAGGGCGGCGATGAGGTCGGCGGCCGCGCTCCGCGCCGGATGCGCGGCTGCCAATTGCAAGGCAATGCGCGCCTCCGCCAACGCCTCGTCCCGTTGTCCTTCGTCGGCCAGGGCTTGCGCCAAGGCTAGGTGCGTCTCCGGCGCCCACGGCGCGACGGAGACCGCCTGGCGATAGGCTGCCAGCGCGCGGGCGCTCTCTCCCTGCTCTCTCAAAAGGTCGCCTTGACCCAAATGGGCCGGATAGTAGCGGGGCGCGCGGCTGAGCGCCGAGGCCAAAGCGGCCTCGGCGGCCTGGTACTCCCCTCTACGGCGTAAAACATCTCCCAGGCGCGCCCACCATTCTACGTTATCGGGAAATGCCTCCAGCCCCTTGCGGTAAAACGCCTCCGCCGTCGCCAGGTGGGCGTCGGGATCATCTACCTCGGCCCACAGTCGGTAGTGCTCCGCCAGCCAGCCTGCATAGGCCACCGCGCGAGGGCGCGCCTCCCACCCTCTCTCCAACTCCTGCGCGCCCTGCTGCCAAAGCGCCTGCGCCCGGTCTGACGGCAGGCCGGGCGTCTGCGCCTGAAAGGCGAGAAGGCGGGCGAGGCTGTAGCGGAAAACATCGCTGCCCGGATTCCAGACGAGCGCGCGCGTGACCCAACGGAGCCCTTCCGCCGCATCACCCCCTCTGGCCGCGAGGACGCCTGCCTTGTGCAACACGTCCGCCGTGTTCAAGCGCAGGGGGATCAGAAGCGCCAGACAGCCGACCGCGAGCCAACCCCCACGCCGCAGCCGGTAGGGGTTTCGTCCTCCTTCTCCTGAGGGCCCAAGGGCTACAAAAGGCATGGCCAACCCGGCCAGGACACCGAGGTAGAATAGGAGGAGGCTCACCAGGCTTCCCCAGGCCCCCGCCTTCGCCGCCAGGGTCGCCAGCAGCGCCAGAGTGAGCGGGGCGAGCCCGGCCATGACCCACCAGCCGAGGTCTAACCGGCCCGTCATCGCCCAACATCCCAGCGCCAGGAGGAGCCAGGCGAGCGCCAGCAAAGGCAGGGCGGCAAGGCCGCCGCTGCTCGTCAGGCCGAAGCCAAAGGCAAGGAGGGCCAGGCCCGCGAGCCACGGCCACCCCTCGCGAGCGGCCTCCTGAGCCGAGGTTTTTCCGGCCCGCGTCCTCCCTTTGGCGGGGGAGGGGAGGCCATCCCTCCCTTCCCTCTCCGCCGACGTGTGCGCGTCCAGCATGGCCAGGCAAAGCCAAAAGAGGCTGCCGGTGGCGGCGGTCGCGAAGCCGAACTGCACGTCCACAAAATGCGCGCCGAGCGCGGTCAGGAGCGCGATGAGGAGCCCTTGTTCGCGGGAAAGGGTGGCGGACGCGCGGGCCCCCCGCAGGCCGCGCGCGCCAAGCCAGCCTACCATGCCGAGCCACAGCCCCAGGCCGAGGCCCAGGCCAGCCGCCCCCGCGTGGCGCGCCAGGGCGGAGGCTGCCCCTGCCCCCGCCGTGCCCGCGCCCGCGACGGTCAAGATGAAGCCGGCCCTGTTGTCCGGCCTCAGCACGTTGAGCCGCTCTAACCCCACCCCTACCGCCGCGCCCCAGAGCGCCAGGATGGCAACCAAGCCCCCAAGCCCCCCTTCCGTCACGGCGTCCCAGGCCAAGTTATGGGCGCGATCGGGGAGGCGCACGTAGCCATCCGGTTCGTACTCGGCCAGCCGCGGCGGATAGACGCGCGCGTAGGTCAGGTTCAGCGTCTCCGGCCCATAGCCCAAGAGTGCGCGGGGCAGGTCATAGGCGGTCAAACGGGCCGCGCCTTCCCAGATGAGAAACCGCTGCGCGGCGGTCGTGCCCGACCAGAGGCCTACCAGTCGCCCGAAGTACGGCAAGCGGCGCAGGCCCTCCGCTGCGCCGCCCAGGGGAAGGCCAGAAGCAAGGAGCAAGGCGACGCCCACCGCGAGGGCGGCCAGCGCCCCCCTGACCCACTGCCGCCGCCTCGAAACGACGCCGGCCAGAAGGAGCGCCGTCACCCCACCGGCGGCCAGGCCCAGCCGAGGCCCTCGCGCCTCGGTAACGATCAGGGCCGCCCCCTGCAGAAAGGCAAGCGCGAGCGGCGCCGCCTTCCGCTTCGCACCCCAGGCCAGCCAAAGCGTCAGGGGCAACACCATCGCCAGGTAGCCGCCCAAGAAGACGGGGTTGCCCAAGGTAGAGACGATGGCCGGCGCCGGCTGCGCGGGCGCGGCGGCGACGCGGACCGGATCCCACCCCGCCCACTGCGCCAGCGCGTAGAGCGCGACGGGCGCGCTCCCCAGAGAGGAGGCGACGACGAGGCGATGAATGGCCCCTTCGGCAGCCAAAGCCGCCGGCAGGCACAAGGCAAGCGCGGCCCAGGCCGCTGCGGTGAGGAGCCCCCCTGCCCGTTCCTCACTGCCCCACAGGCTTTGCCCTACATCCACCGAGGCCAGAGTCGCCACGACCTGCCAGGCCAGCCAACCGCCGACGGCCAGGCGAATCGGCGTGAGGCGGAAACGCCTCGTCGCTCCCTCCAGGAGCCACGCCGTTACCAGCACAACGGCCAAGACGCGCAGGAGCGTCATCCGATCGGGCTCAAAACTGAAGGTGGAGCGGGCGTTGAAGTACGAGGGGAGAAGTGCGGCCAACGCCAAGCCGACCGCCTCCACCGGCTTCAGGCTGCCTTCGCGACGCCTTTCCATGAACCTCATGCTCCGCTCCGTGCCCCTTCATCGTCGTTCCCGGCCGCTTCGCCCAGGAGCGCGCCGCGCGCAGCGCGCCACAGGTTCTCCGCCCGCCGTCGCCCCCCTTCTCCCAACCGCGCCGCCTGAGCGGGGTCGCGCAGAAGCCGCGCGATCGCGGCGGCCAGGGCGACGACGTCGCCGTGAGGCACCAGGAGGCCCGTCTCGCCGTCCAACACCGCCTCTGCGACGCCGCCTGTGCCCCGTGCCGACGCGGCCCAGGCGACGACGGGGCAGCCGCAGGCCCCTGCCTCCACGCACACCAAGCCGAATCCCTCCCGTTCCCCCCTCTCCGCCGCCGGCGTCGGGGTGAAGACCAGGAGCGAGGCGGCCCGATAGGCCGCGGCCAACTCCTGATCTGCAAGGAGGCCACGGAAGGAGACGACATCGTGCAGGCCCAAGGCGTCGCGCCACCGTTCCAACTCGCGGCGGTATGGCCCTTCGCCCACGACGATCCCTCGCGCCATAGGGAACTCGCGTCGCACCAGCGCCAGCGCGCGCATCGCCTCCTGGACGCCCTTGCGCGCCTCCAGCCGCGCGACGACCAGGAGCGACGGGCTTTCGCCCTTCCTCCCTCCGGCAAGGTCTGGAGAGGCCAGAAACGCCTGCGCCGGCCAGGGATGCAAAACGCGTACCCGTTCCTCCTTCACCCCCAATGGTAGAAGGGCCGCGCGCGTCGCCTGGCTGATCGCCCAGACGCGCCGCGCCCGCCGCAAGACGAGGCGCAAGGCCAGGCGCGTCGGCAGCCAGCGCGCGGGCTTGCAGAGGTCGTCGCCGTAAGCCCAGACCTCATACGGCACGCGCCACCAGCGCGACAAGAGGAGCGCGACCAGCCCACAGGGAAGCGCCTGGCCGCACTCAACATGAGCAAACCGCTCCCGCCGACGCCAACGGAGCGCCAGCAGGAGCGGCCACACGGTTTGTCCTATGCGTCGCAGGCCCGGCAGCCGGCTGCCCCAGGCCGGCCCGCGGCGAATGGGGAAGGGTTGCGCCGCGTCAAAGGCCTGCCAGCCTGGGACGCGCGGGGCCAGGACGGCGACCTGATCCGGCGTCAACAGGCAACGCTGATGCAAAAACCGCTGAATCCCGCCCACGGCGGGGGGAAAACCCAATGTGATGAGAAGGGCGCGCGGAGGCCGGATCGCCCCACGGGCAGGGCTAACCCTCGCGCCCCACGATGAGATCGTAGATATTTTGCAGTTCCTCTTCAGAGTAGAAGTGGATGACGAGCCTGCCGCCGCGCCGCGAGCGGAGGAGGTCCACCTTGGTGCCCAGGGCCGCGCGGAAGCGATCCTCCAACGCGCGGGTCTCCGGCGAGCGCGCGGCCGCGGCCCGCCGCGCCACCTCCGCCGCCGCGTTGATGCGCCGCACCAGTTCCTCGGTCTGACGGACGCTGAGGCCGCGCCGGATCACCAGATCCAGCGCGCGCAGTTGCGCATCCTCCTCATCCAGGCCTAGGAGGGCGCGCGCGTGGCCTTCGCTGATCTGCCCCGCCGTCAGCGCATCTTTGATTTCGTCCGGCAAGCGCAAGAGGCGCACCGTGTTCGCCACGGCGACGCGGCTTTTGCCGACGCGCGCCGCCACATCCTCCTGCGTCAGCCCGAACTCGTCCATCAGGGCGCGGTAGGCCGTCGCCATCTCCAGGGGGTTGAGGTCGGCCCGCTGCAGGTTCTCCACCAGCGCCCATTCCAGCATCGCCTGCGGCGTTGCATCTTTGACGATGACGGGGACGGTGGAGAGCCCGGCCAGGCGCGCGGCCCGCCAACGCCGCTCTCCGGCCACGATGCGATAGGGAGGGCCGCCGTCCGCCGGATCGGAGCGGGTAACGATGAGGGGCTGAATGATGCCGTGTTCTTGAATGGAGGCGGCGAGCTCCTCCAGCGCCCGGGAGTCCATGCTCTGGCGTGGCTGGCGCGGGTTGGGCGCGATGTCATCTATGGAAAGTTGCATGACGGCTCCTGCCGTCTCCTCGGCGGCAGGCCCGCCGGAGGGGATCAGAGCGCTGAGGCCGCGGCCCAGGCCGCGCTTCGGTTCGGACATCGCTACACCTCCGACACACAGGCGAAAGGGATGCTCCCCGTAACGTCCTCGCTCAATTCCTCTTCAAGATCTCCTCCGCCAGCGCTTGGTAGGCTGCCGCGCCGGCCGAGTAGGGTGCATAACTCAGGATGGTCTCCCCATAACTGGGAGCCTCGCTCAAACGCACGTTGCGCGGGATGATCGTGTTGAAAACCTGGCCTGGAAAATGGCGACGCACCTCATCCACCACCTGCTGCGACAGGTTGGTGCGCGCGTCGTACATCGTCATCACCAGGCCCGCGATACGCAAAGAAGGGTTCAGCCGCGCCTGCACCAAGCGGATCGTCTCCAGGAGACGGCTCAGCCCCTCCAAGGCCAAGTACTCGCATTGCACGGGGATGATGACGCCGCTGCGCGCGGCGGTGAGGGCATTGACCGTCAGGAGGTTCAGGCTGGGCGGGCAATCCAGAAAGATAAAGTCGTAGCGGGACAGGACGGGCGTCAACGCCCGCTGTAACAAGTGCTCGCGTCCCCGCAGCCCCACCATCTCCACCTCGGCGCCGGCTAGGGCCGGGGCCGAGGGCGCCAGGTCCAGGCGCGGCCGCTTGCTGGCGACGATGACGCTTGCCAACGGCACGCCGCCGATGAGGACATCGTAAAGGGAGCCCGCGCCACTGTCCACCGTCACGCCCAGGCTGGTGGTCGCATTGGCCTGCGGATCGGTATCCACGACCAGCACGCGCCACCCCGCCGCCGCGAGGTAGGCCGAGACGTTGACGGCGGTGGTCGTTTTACCCACGCCCCCTTTCTGATTGGCGAGCGCGTAAACGCGGGTCATGCGACACAACCCTCGGTGGCCAGCCAGGTCTCCACTTGCGCCCGCGTGGGGATGGCCGTGAGGCCAGGCCCTTCCACAGAGAAGGACGCCGCGACGTTGGCGAAGCGCGCGGCCGCAAGGGGATCGCCCGTCTCCTGCCAGCGGATCAAGAAGGCCGCGGCGAAGACATCACCGGCGCCGGTGGGGTCTACCTCCCGCGCGGGGCGCGGCGGGATGGCTGACGCTTGGCCTCCTTGGTAGAGCGTCGCGCCGCGCCAGCCGGTGGTCAAGACGACCACCGGCACGCTGGCGATGTAATCCGCCAGGGCCTCGCGGTCGTCGCCCAGGTCTTCCTCGCTCAAAATCAAGGCTTCAACCCAAGGCAAAACCTCGCGCGCCGCGTCCCACCGTCGAGGTTGCACACGCCCTTCACCATCCCAACGGCGCATCCAGCCTTGAGGGGTGACGCCGAGGCGCGCCTGCGGGAACGCCTTAGCCAGGCTGGGATCTACCTCACCGGCCACAGGGCCCAGGAGGACGACGGCGGGCTCCTTCCAGTCCGGTGGCACATCCGCAGACGTGATGGGCGGCGCGACGGCGTGAACGAACTGTTGACGGACGCCGTCCAGGTAGCGGTTCTCAAAGGTGGTGGTGCGATCGGAGGGAAGGCGATGCACAGCAACGCTGGCCAGCGCGTCGGGAAGCGGCAGCCCGGCCTCGGCGCGGGTAAGGATGCCCGCGCGCCAACCCAGGCGCCGCGCTGTACAGGCCGCATAGGCCGCCGTGCCGCCGACGCGGTACCCGCCAG
>DAOTYP010000127.1:0-11234 GCA_034434975.1 Anaerolineae bacterium
ACCTCTCCAAGCACACGGTCGTTTCCGACCGCAAAAACGAGGTCGTCGTCACGCAAAAACGCTTTCGGGCTCTTTGCCTCCTGGATAACCTCTCCCTCGTTACCGCCTGGGCCAACGATACGGGCTACGAGAACGTCTTCGTGCAACAGATCGCCAACTGGGTAGGCGAAGGCGACCTCGTCATCGCCGTCAGCGGCAGCGGCAACTCGGAGAACATCCTGCGAGCGCTTTCTCTGGCGAACGAACGAGGAGCCATCACGGTGGGGATCGCAGGCTATCAGGGCGGCAAGATGAAGCAAGTGGCCCAACACTGCATCATCGTCCCCGGCGAAAACGACCTCCTCATTGAAGATATGCACCTCAGCATCTTCCACGCCGTCACGAGCGTGGTGCGCAGGGAACTGCAAGGACGGATGAGGCATGAGTCATAGCAGCGGACGATCAGCCAGCACAGCGGCCGCGACCGCCGAGCGTGAGGAGTGGGTCAGCTACCTAAAGAAGATGATGCTCATCCGCCGCTTTGAGCAGAAGGCGGACGAACTCTTCACCTCCGGACGCTTGGTAGGCGCTTGTCATGTTTGCATCGGGCAAGAAGCGACGGCGGTAGGCGCGTGCGCCGCAGCGCGCCCGGACGATTACCTGGTCAGCACCCATCGCGGCCACGGTCACATGATCGCCAAAGGGGGAAGCCCTGCGCGCATGATGGCCGAGCTCTTCGGCAAAGAGACCGGTTATTGCCGAGGGCGAGGCGGCTCCATGCACGTGGCCGACGTGGCCCTAGGGCACCTGGGCGCCAACGGCATCGTCGGCGGTGGCCTTCCCATCGCCGTCGGCGCGGGATTCTCCATCCGCTACCGCAAGACGGATCAGGTCGTCCTCGCCTTCTTCGGCGATGCGGCCTTGAACCAGGGGACTTTCCACGAGTCGTTGAACATGGCCTCTATCCTCAAGGTCCCCGTCATCTTCATTTGCGAGAACAACCTCTATGGTCTCTCCACCCGCATCACCTATTCCGCTGCCGAGACCGACATTGCCGTGAAGGCCGCGGCTTACGCCATGCCCGGCCTGAGTTGCGACGGCATGGACGTGCTGGCGGTCAAGGCCACGGTGGAGAAGGCGCTGCAGCGTGCGCGAGCAGGGGAAGGCCCCAGCCTGGTGGAGTGCCGCACCTATCGCTACCTAGGCCATTCTAAAAGCGATACCAGGCCCTATCGCACCCGAGAAGAGGAGCAGGCATGGCAGGCCAGGGACCCCATCAACACCTTCAAGGCCTTCTTGATGGAGCAAGGTGTCCTGGATGAAGCCGGCTTTCGCGCTTTGGAGGCCGAGGTGAACCAGACGATAGAGGACGCCGTCCGTTTCGCGGAGGAAAGCCCCTATCCCGACCCGGCCCAGGTGGGGCAGTTTGTCTATGCCTGAGGCCAGCCGTCGCAGGAAAGCAGGTGACATGCGTGAACTGACCTTTCGCGAGGCGATCAACGAGGCGCTCAAGGAAGAGATGCTGCGGGATGACCGCGTCTTCCTCCTGGGCGAGGACATCGGCTTTTTCGGTGGCGCCTTTAAAGTCACCAAGGGCTTATATGAGGCCTTCGGCGCGGGGCGGGTGGTAGATACCCCCATCTCAGAGGCGGCCATCATAGGCACCGCCCTGGGCGCGGCGATGACGGGGCTGCGCCCTGTGGCCGAGATCATGTTCATGGACTTCACCGCCGTTGCCATGGACCAGATCGTCAACCAGACGGCCAAGGTGCGCTTCATGCTCGGCGGCCAGGTGACGGCGCCGCTGGTCATCCGCACCGCCTTCGGCGCGACCGGCGGTTGGGCAGCCCAGCACTCCCAAAGCCTAGAAGCCTGGTTCCTGCACGTCCCGGGGCTCAAGGTCGTCGCTCCGGCCACCCCCGCCGACGCCAAAGGGCTGCTGAAGGCGGCCATCCGCGACGATTCCCCGGTCCTCTTTCTAGAGCATAAGAAACTGTACAACCACAAGGGGCCGGCACCCGACGGCGACTACGTGATCCCCTTAGGGCAAGCCGAGGTGAAGCGCCCAGGAACCGACGTAACGATCGTCAGTTACGCCTACATGCTGCACCGCGCCCTGGAAGCCGCCGAACGCCTGGCCGAGGCCGGCATCCAGGCCGAGGTGATTGACCTGCGCACGCTGAACCCGTTAGATATGGCAACCGTCATCGCCTCGGTGCAGAAGACGCTGAGGCTGGTGATCGCCCACGAGAGCCACACCAACCTAGGCCTCGGCGCCGAGATCGCGAGCCGGGTAATGGAACAGGCCTTTGACTACCTGGATGCGCCGGTGCAGCGGGTCGGCGCGCTGGACGTTCCCATCCCCTACAGCCCCGTCTTGGAACAAGCGGTCCTACCGGACGCCACCCGCATCGTCGCGGCCGTGCAACGGTTACGCAGCGGCTAAAGGCAAAAGGGCGTGTCCGTCGTCGCCGACGCGACACGCCCTGTCTTGCAACAGGCCGGTGAACTTTGAGCGGGTATGCGACCTTCCGCGCGCCTCTCAAGAGGCGATAGGCTCACACTGTGAAGTGTTTGAACTGGGGCAGGTGCGGACGGTTCTGCTCAAACATCCGGTTGACCATCTCCTTGATCTCGGCCAGGGAAAGCACCGCCGCGGTCAACGGGTCATGGGCGATGGCCTGGAACACCAGACGCGGGTTCCCCGTCAAAGCCCCCTCTACCGCCATCTCCTCAATGCTGGCGCTTAAATTCGTCAACAGCGCGCACTGTGGCGGCAAAGCCCCCACATGCACCGGCTCAAACCCCTTCTTGCTGGCCCACACCGGCACTTCCACGCACGCGTTGGGCGGGAGGTTCGTCACCAGGCCCGTGTTCGGCACGTTGCCGTTGAACTCAAAGGGCTCCCCGCCCATCAGCGCATTGATGATGTAGGCGGCGTACTCATGGCCTCGCTCCAACGAGATGGGAGTATCTGCCGCGAACCACTTCTTCGCCTCCTCTTTCCAGGTCTGCTCTGCCTTCTGATACTCCTTGAGGATGTAGGCGTACTCGCCCGGATTCCAGCCGGTGCCGTGGGTGCAATACTTCTCAATCAGGTCGGGGCGCTTGCGGAACCACCAGTTGTACTCGGAGTTATGGCCGCTGGACTCGGTCACGTAGTAGTCCAGGTGCAAGAACATCTCGTTGCGCACAATCTCCTCGTTGTAGATCTCCGGACGCTCGGTGATCGCCTTGCGGATCAACGGGTAGGCGTCCTGGCCCTTCCATTCAAACTTCAGGAACCAGGACATGTGGTTGATGCCCGCGCAGGTATAGGTGATCTCGGACATCGGCGCGCCGATCCAATTGGCCAGCATCGCGGCGGTCCCTTGGACGCTATGGCAAAGGCCAGTCAGGCGGATACGGCTTTCGCGCTGCATGGCCCGGCAGAGCATGGCCATCGGGTTGGTGTAGTTGAGCATGGTGGCTTCGGGGCAGTAACGCTCCATGTCATGGGCGATGCTCAGCATGACAGGGATGGTGCGCAGGGCGCGGAAGATCCCCGACGGCCCACGTGTGTCGCCGATGTTGATGTCCACGCCGTATTCCTTGGGGATCTCAATGTCGTGCCGCCAGACTTCGGTGCCGCCCACGAGGATGGTAACGAGCACCACGTCGGCGCCCTTCAGGGCCTCGGCACGATCCATCGTAGCCTGCACCTTGGCCGGATAACGCCCCATCTCTACGATGCGCTGCACCGACCTCTGAGCGAAGTCCAGGCGCTCGGCGTCAATGTCCATCAAGGCCAGCGTGGCGTCTTGCAGCAACGGGAAGGTGAGAATGTCTCGGACGAGCGCGCGCGTGAAGCCCAGGCTCCCCGCGCCGATGAAAGCGATCTTCGTCATAGGCTCCTTAACCTTTCAAGAAGAGTTCCACCACCGGCACCACCACGGGTGGTTTTTGGACCGGCAACTCCAACGTGAGCGTGCCCGGCGGCGTGCCCGCTGGTGTGGTGTACATCGCCTGCTGCTGCGGGTCAATGACCGTCATCTTGATCTCGGAGGCATCGTTCAGGAGTTGCGCATATTCCACCTTTCCAGCCAGGCCTTCCAGATGCACATGGCGGAACGGCCAAGCAAATAGATGCAGGTACAACCTGCGGGTGTCCGGATTGTAGGTGTAGCGGCAATCAGGGGGAGGGGTGTACTCGCTGGCCGTGCAGCCGTAGATGGAGCGGCCATGCAGGCGCATCCATTCGCCGATGCCCCGCAGCCGCTCAATGGCCTTAGGCTCAAACTCGCCGCGCGCGTTGGGCCCCACGTTCAACAGCATGTTGCCGCCTTTGGATACCGTATCTATCAGCATCTGCACCAGCATCTCTACCGGCTTCCAATCCAGGTTGTCGCGGTCGTAACCCCAACTGCCGTTGAACGTATGGCACGCCTCCCAAATGACCGGCACGCCGTTCACCTGGAGCCAAGAACGCGGCTGGTATTGCTCGGGCGTCTTGATCCCGCCGCCCAATTCCAACCGGTCGTTGACGATGATGTGGGGCTGTAACTCGCGCGTCATCGCCAACAGTTTCTCCGATTGCCAATCATCTTTGCCTTTGCCTTTGGCCCAGCCCCAATCTATGTGCGAGTACGAGAAATCGTACCACATGATGTCTATCTTGCCGAACTGGGTCAGCAGTTCGCGCACCTGACCGTGCAGGTACTCGGCATACTTGCGAATGTCGCGGCCTTTCTGCGCCTCACGGAAAGCCACGTCGTCCCGCATCGGATGAAAGCCATCTATCGGGAACTCCGGATGGTGCCAATCAATCAGCGAGTGGTAGAACCCGACCTTGAAACCTTCAGCGCGGAACGCCTCCACGGCAGGCCGCAAGAGGTCACGACGGGCCGGCGTGTTGGTCGCTTTATAGTCGGTCAGCGCGGAATCCCACAGGCAGAAGCCGTCGTGATGCTTGGTCGTGATCACGAAGTACCTCATGCCCGCGTTCTTCGCCTCACGTGCCCAGACGCTCGGATCGTAGAGGTCGGGGTCAAAATGGTCAAAATAGCGCTGGTAATCCTCGTCGCGAATGCACTCCCGACTCTTCACCCATTCGTGCCGCGCGGCCGCGGCGTAGATGCCCCAATGGATGAAGAGGCCAAAACGATCGTGCAGGAACCAATCAATGTCACCGGGGATCGGTGCAGGACGTATCGGCATGGCGATGATAGAACCTCCTTAAAGAATATATGATGAACTCACAGCACGGGCCGACCGCTGTCACGCGACGGCCCTTCTACGCTCGTGCCTAAGAGCCTGAGGGCCTCCTGCCATTCTTCAGGCGTGTTGGCGTTGAAGAAAGAGAGACGTTGCGGATCAAAGGGCGCGATCTCCACCTCCTCTATGTAACGTACCCGCACCTCAGCCAAGAAGGAGATCATCTGGAGTCGCCTTTCGGCCAGGCTGCGGGCGATGGGCGCCAGGCAGCGCTTGTGGTAGAGCGCATGCAACGGCTCCGCCGTGCCACCCAGGCGCGGCACGACAGCCTCGTACCCCGGCGCGAGCGAAACCATGTGCCGCAGCAAGGCCGGGTTCAGGAACGGCATGTCGCAAGCGAAGGCAAAGACCCATTCGTGCGCCGCCGCGCTGAGCCCGGCCTGAAGCCCTCCCAACGCGCCGGCCCCCTTCACCAGGTCGCCAACGACCCGCACGCCGAAACGTCGGTAAGGCTCCGGGTCATTGGCGACGATGACCACCTCGTCAGCCAGGTCGCGTACGCGCTCCATCATCCGCTGGATCAAGGGACGACCCTCAATCGTCAGAAACGCCTTGTCGGTTCCCATGCGACGGCTCTGACCGCCAGCCAAGATGACGACGCTGAGAGGAAACATAGGGGAATTTATCCGCGTCGCTCCTGCAGAGCCTCCCGCAGGTAACCAACCGCCGCGCGGTAAGTGGGATTCGCCTCATCCGCCAGGCGCAAGAAGGGAGCGTTCACCTTACCGTCGGTAACGAGGAAGGCTAGCGCACCCAGGTAGGTACACCAACGGGTATAGGTGCCTTTGACGATCCCTTCCGGATCATACAGTAGGAAGGGATGTTCGTCGCTGGCGATGATGAAGTGCCCGGGAAGGTCAAACTGGGTGATCCCCAACGCGAGGTGCAAGAGCTCTTCATCGTCACCGCCGGGAAAGCGGCCGGCGTCGTGGCTGAGCAAGGAAACGAGATCAAACCCGATATCTTCCAGGATAGAAGGGTAAAGCGCGACGCCCCACCTGCGCACCCACTGAATGCAGCCAGGATAGCCGATCGCTACGGGCGGGCAAATGCGCGTCCAACCCAACGGGAGCTGGATGATCGCTTCGCGCACTTGCAGGTCGCCCTGCGGCCCTACATCCCAGTAACGCGCCGTCCAATCCTCGGTCAGATACAAGCCGGGGAAATTGTTAAGAACCCGCGCGTCCGGCGCGGCGGCGCTAAGCCGCAGAGCGTTGCCCACCCGTTTGCCCATGATCCCCTCTACACGTCCGACCTTTTGCCGTATCCAGCCTCAGAGAAGACTCCCATAAAAAATTATACTCCGTTTCACCGATAGTCGCCAAAAGTGCAGCCCCCTATACCCACCGCGGAACACAAGGGAAGGGAGACCGATCAGGATATCTTCGCGCCCGTGCTCCCCTGCCGCCAGACGGCACGGTGTTCACAGCAGGGTGGTGGACCTCTCTTTTACCCTCAAGAAGCGGTCGTAAAACTCGTCCCACCGCTCCTGCTCTTGCGGCCGGTACGCTCTCACCTCAAAGGACGCGCGCACGATATCCCGTCCCTCGCGCAAGGAGGAGATGTAACCACGGGTGAGGGCTTGAACCAAGATGTTGCCCAGCGTCGTCGCCTCGCTGGGCCCCGCTAAAACAGGCCGGCCCGTCGCATTGGCCGTCCATTGACAAAGGAGCCCGTTCTTAGAGCCGCCGCCGACGACATGTATGACCGCCGCGCGACGACGCAACGCCCTCTCCAGCCTCTCTAAAACCCAGCGATACTTCAGAGCGAGGCTTTCCAGGATGCAGCGGACCATCTCGCCTTTGTCCGAGGGAGGTTCCTGGCCCGTTTCGCGACAGAAGTCGCGAACTCTGGACGGCATGTCGCCGGGCTCCAAGAACGAGCCATGATCCGGTTCTACGACCGGGCCGAAAGGCCGGGCTTCCTCTGCCAGGCGTACGAGCGCGCCGTAGTCCAGATCCTCCCCCGCCGCAGCCCAAGCCCGACGACACTCCTGCAAAAGCCACAAGCCCATGATGTTCTTGCGAAACAGGTACTTGCCGTTGACCCCCCTCTCGTTGGTGAAGTTATCGTTGAGGCTTTCGGCGGAGATCACCGGCTGGTCCACCTCCGCGCCCAGAGCCGACCAAGTGCCGGAACTGAGGTAAACGTAATCCTCCCGATCCGCCGGCACCGCGGCCACCGCGGAGGCCGTATCATGGCAAGCCGGCGCGATCACCGGCACATCTCCCAGCCCAACCTCCTCGGCCACGACGGGCAGGAGCGGCCCCCAAACCGTGCCCGGCGGATGAACCTCCGGCAGGATGTGCAAAGGCAGCCCCAGGCGAGCCAGGATCTCGCGACACCAAGCGCGCTCGCGTGCGTCAAAAAATTGGGTCGTGCTGGCATCGGTCAGTTCGCACCCCTGGCGCCCGGTCAACCAATAGTTGAAGAGGTCCGGGATCATCAGCAACGTCGTTGCCTTCTCCAACCGTGCCGGCTGAAGCACTGCCGTAGCATAAAGCTGGTAAAGCGTGTTCAGAGGCATGAATTGGATGCCCGTGCGCTCAAAGATCTCCTGACGGGGAACGATGGCGAAAACCCTTTCCATCATCCCGTCGGTGCGCGGGTCGCGATAGCAATACGGATTCCCTAGCAATTCGCCCGCCTGATCCAGGAGCGCGAAATCCACCCCCCAGGTGCTCAGGCCAATGCCGTCTACGGAGATGCCGCGCCGCGCGCCTAGGCTCAAGCCCCGCTTGATCTCGTCAAACAGGCGCAGGACATCCCAATACAGGTGGTGGTGGACGCGGACGGGGCCGTTCGCAAAGCGATGCATCTCTTCCAGGCGGATGCGCCCCTTCTCCAGGTAGCCCACCACGGCGCGACCGCTCTCCGCGCCCAGGTCAAAGGCCAAGAAGGCAGCCGTCGGAGCCATCTCTTCCCCCCTCTCGTCGAACCACTTGAGGGCCATCGGGGCATGCCCCAACGGCTTCTCTCACGCCGACGCGCGCGCCAAGGAGAACATCCCTTCGCGAATGAGTTTAGAGGCGCGCGCAGCATCGCCCGACTCAATGACCTTGCCGATCTCGTCCAGGCCGATGTGGAAGATGACCCGACGCAGGTCCTTGATCCACTGAATGCTCTCCGTCGCCACCCCGACCCCGTCATCGCGATAGGGGAAAATATCCAACGAATACCAACCCCGGAAACCGGTGCGCTCCAGCCAGTAGAGTAACTCCAGGTACTCTATGATGTGGACGGACCCCACCGCCATGTCGTCATCCCAGAGCCGATAGTTGTCGTTCAGGTGTAGATAAGCCAGACGGTCGCCGAAGAACTTGCAGATCGCTACCACCTCGGCCATGCTCTCGTACCCCGCCAGAGCGTGGCCCACATCCAGCACGACGGCCAGGTTCTTGGCTCCGATGCGGTCGCACAGCAGCAGTAGGCGATCCACCGTGCTGATGTGGCAGTGGGTGCGAGGCTCCTTGATCTTGTATTCTACCCCGACCGTCACCTGAGGGTTGTAGGCCGCGCACTCCGCGAGGCCTTCCATGATCCATCCCCACGCCTTGATGTAATCCGACTGGAAGCAGTAATCGTAGCCATCCTGCCCCAGCCAGACATCCACGATGTTGGCGCCGGTTTTGGCCGCTATGTCCATGGCCCGCTTGACCGTAGCGATCGCTTCCCGCCGGATCTGGGGATCGCTGGAGGTGAAACTCCCCTTGCCCCACTTCCCCTGGGCCCACAAGTCAGGGACGAGCATGGAGAGTTGCAGGCCCACCTTGTTCAACTGAGCCAATATGGCGTCGGCGTTCTCCTGGGTGATGTGCCAGGTCTCCACCAGTTCTACCCCTTGCAGGTCGGGTACTTTGGCCGCGGCCTCAATCATCTGCGCGATGGGGACGGCAGGCTTGTACCCGCTGAGAACGTAGCGGTCCGCCGTGCTGCCGAAGACGTGGAGGCCCGAGGCAAACTTAACCTCCGTGGTCATGGGGTTACCTCCTGAGGTAGATTATTATGTATAGTGAAACGGCCTAACCGGCTGGCCAAGGCGGAAAAGCGATGCGGATCTGGATATCAGCCAGACTTATACCACCGTTGCTCGCGTCTGTCAAACAAAGAAAACCGGAGCCGAGCCCCCGGTAAACGAAAGGGGGCGCATGGGCTCCGGATGGGCGATGACGGAAAAACGCTTTACGAAACGGCAGCCGCGCAAACCGTAAGGAAGGCAGCGACCGGTCAACGCCGAGCGCGCGCTAAGGCCGCCTCGGCTTGTAGTAGGGCGGGCTCACTTCCTCTTTCAGAGGGAGGTCTACCCATGACCTCGTCTCCATAGACTTGAAGACGGCGCACAGGATCTCCATGACCCGTGCTCCATCCTCTCCCGTGATCATCGGCTCCCTATCCTCCAAGATGCACTGCACGAAGTGCTCAATCATGCTCTTGTAAGCCCACCCGCGCGGCGGGTAAATGGAGACCCAACGTTTTTGCACGGGCCTGGTGACGTTATCCAGCGCCCAGAAGATCTGCGGATAGCGGTAATCGCGAATGATCTGCGGAAGGTCCTCCCAATTGTAGTCCCGATCCAGGTAGATGGCCAGAGGGGCCGACTGGTAGGGGTTCTGCGCCTCGCTGCTGACGAAGATCGTGCCCTCCGTGCCCGACAGCTCCACGCCCTGCGAGACCGCCGGCGAGAAGCGATTCAGGCTCACCATGCCGTAAGCATTGCCCTCAAACTCAATCTCTATGTACACGGTGTCGTCTAGAGGGGTGTACGAGACGGGTCGGGTGGTGTTCTTGGCGATGCCTACGATGCTCTTAGCCTCTCGCCCCATCAGCCACCGCAAAAGGTCCACCATGTGTGACCCTAGATCAAACAGCGCGCCGGCCCCCGCCTGCTCCGGCTTCTGACGGAATTTGGTGTAGGAGATCATCTCATGGTAGAGGTCCCACGTCTCATGGGATTGGGAACGGCCCATGGTGACCTCGCCGATGATCTTCTGCTGCAAGAGGTCCTTGACGATGAGGTTCTGCGGCCAAAAGCGGTAGTTGCATCCTACCATAACCTTGACGCCGCGTTTCTTGGCCGCGTCCACGATATCCCAGGCTTCTTTGTTCGTGCAGGCAAAGGGCTTCTCGATGAGCACGTGCTTACCCGCCTCGGCGCAGGCGATCGCCTGCTCACGATGTAAGTAGTTGGGGGTGGCGATGATGACCAGGTCAATGTCGTCCCTCTTGAGCATCTCCTGGTAATCCCTAAACCAGACTTTGGCTCCCCATTTCTCCACCCCTCGCCTGGCGAGCTCCTCGTTGATGTCGCAGGCCGCTACCAGCTCGGCCTGCGGGATCTCCCGGATGGAAGGGAAGTGCGCGATCTCCGCCACGCTACCGGAGCCGAGAACGCCGATGCCGACCTTCTTCATGGGTTTATCCTCCTGGTCTCAAAATGCGTCCGCTGCGGCCAAGCCGCCGGCCATGCCTACCGTGGACTCGCGAACGCGCAAGCGGCATGGTATGAACGCGGTGCGCGGCTCTCCAACATAGGAGCCATTGATGCGCTCTATGAGGAATTGGACGGCCTTCAGGGCGAACTCGTGGAAGTCGGTATCCACGGCCGTGATGGAAGGCGTGATGAACTCATAGTAGGCCACATCGTCAAAGACGCACAGGGCCAAATCGTCAGGGAGACGAAGCCCTCG
This sequence comes from Anaerolineae bacterium, assembly GCA_034434975.1. Classification (GTDB taxonomy): domain Bacteria; phylum Chloroflexota; class Anaerolineae; order JADYZS01; family JADYZS01; genus JADYZS01. Next base: position 10,920 of record DAOTYP010000127.1, read on the forward strand.
CGTCTTGATCTCTTTCAAAGCGCCCTGCGCCAGACGGTTGCTGGCGACGAACAACGCCGTCGGCGGCGGGTTAGCATCCAGCAGGGCAGCCGCCAGCTCTTGACCCTCCTGAGCCTTGAAGCTCCCTTCGCGGATCAGGTGCGGCAGCACGGGCAGCCCAGCCTCGCGAAAGGCCTGCTCATAGCCTCGCAGGCGGCCACGCCCGGGCGTAAGGGAGGCCGGGAGGTTGAGCAGGCCGATGCGCCTGTGCCCTAAACCGATCAGGTGGCGCACCGCCTCGTAGGCGCCGGCTTCGTTGTCAAACAGGACGGAATC
>DAOTYP010000128.1:0-11720 GCA_034434975.1 Anaerolineae bacterium
CTCTTCGCGGCCCAGGCTCCTTGGTTGCCGCAGTTTGCCTCGGCGTAGGCTGTCTCGGCAAGGCCGCGCTCGGTGGACGCGGAAGGCTATGGGGCAACCGCCATGCTCCATAGCCTTCTTTAATCACAACGTGGATGAGGGTCTCGCGTCAGGGGGCAAGGAAATGTGGAATTCGTACTTGTCATCTCTTTTAGGCTTGTGGTATGATGAGCGCAGAATGGACGGTCACGTTCCGTTTTTCACGCGCTTCGGTAAGGAGGCCCTATGAAAGCGGTGGTCATGGCAGGCGGTGAGGGGTCCCGGTTGCGACCGCTGACCATCACGCGGCCCAAGCCGATGGTCCCCGTCGTCAACAAACCCATCATGTCTCACATCTTGGAGCTCTTGAAGGCCCACGGCATCACCGACATCGTGGTGACCTTGCAGTACCTGCCGGATCAGATTCAGGATTTCTACGGCAACGGCGCTAGCCTCGGCATGAACATCCAGTACTCAGTGGAAGAGGCTCCCTTGGGCACGGCCGGGAGCGTGAAGCACGCGCAGGCGCTCTTGGCTGCGCGAGAACCGTTTTTGGTCATCAGCGGCGACGCGCTGACCGATTTTCATCTGAACGAGGTCGTTGAGTTTCATCGGCGCAAGGGCGCGAAGGCGACGATCACCCTGTACCACGTGCCCAACCCTCTGGAGTACGGCGTCGTCATCACCGACGGCGAGGGCCGCATCGTTCAGTTTTTGGAGAAGCCTTCCTGGAGCGAGGTCATCTCGGATACGGTCAACACCGGCATCTACGTCCTGGACCCCAGCGTGTTGGAGGACATACCGAACGACCGTCCCTTTGATTTCAGCAAGGACCTCTTCCCCTTGATGTTGAGCCGGGGCGATCCCCTTTACGGCTACATCGCGTCCGGCTATTGGTGCGACGTGGGGAACCTGACGGAGTACGTGCGCGCGTGCAGCGATCTCCTGTCGGGCAAGGTGCGGCTGGGGGAGTTGGGAACCCACATCGGCGGCGGCATCTGGACAGGAGAAGGGGTGGAGATCGCCCCCGATGCCCAGCTCTATGGCCCCATCTACCTCGGCCCCGAGGTGAAGATCAAGGGCGGCGTGGTGATCCACGGCCCGACCGCCATCCGAGATTACACCGTGGTAGACAATCGCGTGCACGTGGACCGGAGCTTCATCTGGCGCAACTGCTACATCGGCGAGGGGGCAGAGCTGCGGGGGGCGGTGGTCGCGCGCCAATCTACCTTGAAGGCTAAGACGGTCGTCTTTGAGGGGGTCGTGATCGGTGACAACTGCATGGTCGGCGAGGGCGCGGTGATCCACGCGGGCGTCAAGCTCTGGCCCGGCAAGGAGGTAGAGCCGGGCGCGACGGTGCGCAGCAGCATCATCTGGGGCTCCCAGGGGCGACGCGTGCTCTTCGGGCGTTTCGGGGTGACGGGCGTCGTCAACGTGGACCTGACGCCCGAGTTCTGCGCGAAATTAGGCGCCGCCTTCGGCGCGACGTTGCCGAGAGGCTCCTATGTAACCATCAATCGTGATCCCCATCGTAGCCCGCGGATGTTGAAGCGGGCCATCATCGCCGGCCTTCCCTCGGCCGGCGTCAACGTGTGGGACCTCCGCTCCCAGCCCATCCCCGTCGCCCGCTACTACACCCGCGTCAGCGGCGCGGTCGCCGGCGTCCATGTCCGCCTTTCCCCTTACGACCAACGGGTGGTGGATATCCGCTTCATGGATAAGAACGGCCTCAACCTGAGCAAGGACGCGGAACGCAACGTGGAGCGGACCTACTTCCGCGAGGATTTCCGCCGGGCCTACCTGAGCGACATCGGTACTATAGACTACGCGCCCCAGGTGGAGGAGCGGTACATAGAGGGTTTCCTCGCCGCGGTGGACGCGGAGGTGATCCGCAACGCGGGCTTCCGGATCGTGGTGGATTACGCCCACGCGCCCAGTTCCCAGGTCCTCGCCCCTATTCTGGAGCAACTGGGGGTGGACGCCGTGCCCCTCAACGCCCGCATCCATCCCGATAAGATGGCGGTCCTGCCGGAGGAGTTCTCGGCGGGCCTGCGTCAGATGGCCACCATCGTGCAGGCCTTGGGCAGGGATTTGGGCGTGCAGTTGGATGTGGGCGGTGAGAAGATCTTCGTGGCCGACGAACGGGGGACGGTCCTTCCTGACCGCGTAACCGCCGCGGCGATGGCCGCGATGGCCTTGCAGGCGCACGGGGGAGGTACCATCGTCGTGCCTGTGGACCAGTCTCAGGTCTTTGAGGCGCTGGCCGCGCGCTACCAGGGCCGGATCATCCGTTGCCGGGTGGACATCGCCTCGCTCATGCAGGCCGCCGGACGCAAGGGCGTGCTCATGGCCCTGGATGGCACGGGAAACTACATCTTCCCCGCTTTCCACCCCGCGCCGGACGGCCTCATGGCGACGGCCAAGTTGCTAGAGTTCCTGGCGCGGCGCCAAGCCCCCCTCTCCAAGGTGGTGGCAGAGCTGCCGCCGTTCTACATCTCGCATGGGCGTGTCTCCTGCCCTTGGGAGGAGAAGGGCCGCGTGATGCGCCTCCTGAACGAGCAGTACAAAAACTACCATGCCGATACCACCGACGGCATCAAGATCTTCCTCAGCGATGCCGAATGGGTGCTTATCTTGCCCGACCCGGATAAGCCCTTCTTCCACATCACGGCGGAATCGGTCTCGGCCAGCGCCGCGCGCGAACTGGTAGACAAGTACACGCGCGTCGTAGAAGGGCTCCAGGGATAGGCTGTGCCTACGGCAAAGGGGGTTCATTCCCCTTGCCCCCTTGCCGCAGGCGCCGCAGTCGCTCGTTGAGGTGGAAGAGAGTTCGTTTCCACGCGGCGTCCCAGCGAGGGCTGCGGGGGGTGCGTTCGCGCGCGCTGACGATCTGGCGCACCCCCTCGGCCAGGCGTTGCTCCGCGCTCGCCTCTTCTGTTGCACCTTGCGCCTCTTGTATCCGCCTGATCTCCTCGTCCACCCGTAGCGGCAGCCGATGGAGGGTGGAGGAGGGCGCTTTCAGGTTGTAATCGCGGATGCGCCGATTCAACGCCGCTACCTGCTCCGCGAAGTTGCTTTGCGCCTTCCGCCACGATTCCTCTAAGCGGGCGCGTTCGGCCTCGGCGATGGGGCCGGTCTGAAGGGCCAGCGTTGTCAGCCGTTCCCGGCGATAGGCCCAGGCGCGGGCCAGGGTTGCCCGCGCCTTTTCTATCTCGGCCCGCACGGCCTTGTCGTCCTCTATCCAATCGGGGGCATAGCCCGCGTCTTGCAGCATTTTGAAAGCCATCTCATCGGCAGGGTTCAGGTAGGGGTTAACGCTCAGGTCCTGGGGCTTGCCCTTGCCCTTCAGGTTGTCAAACTTCCCCTGCTCCATCGCCTCGCGCATGGCTTTTTCTACTTCGGATTCCCAATCTTTAAGGTTCTTCATTAACCGCAATCTATCTCGCTTGGCTTGCCTCTAAGAATGCCTCCAGCATGATCTTCTTCTTCTCATCGGGCACGCCGATGGCCTGTCCATCCCCGTAATCGGAGAGGATGAACCCGCCCTCCGGGGTTCCCCACCGCTCCAACAATAAGCGGGCCTCTTCCCGAATCTCAGCGGCTCCCTTGAAAGGCAGCGTATGCTGGATATCGCACAGCGACTCAAAGCAGATGCGCCCACGGAACTGTTGGCCGATCTCCTCAATCCCCAGCGCGCGCGGCTGTTGCAGGTTGATAACGTCTAGACCGATCTCGATCAGGCTCTCCAGGATCGCATTGACCTTGCCACAGGAATGCATCCAAACGTGCCAGCCCGCCGCGTGGATGGCATCAAAGAGGCGTTTGTAGCGAGGTTTGAAAAACTCGTCCCACACACGCGGGTGGACAAAGGTACGTTCCTGCGTACCCCAGTCGTCGCTAAAACCGAAGCCGTGGATGCGGCCTGGGAAGCGGTGGGCGACGTTGCGGATGATGCCCAAGTCAAACTCCACGATGCGGTCGGCGAGGAAGGCGATGCGTTCACGCTCGGCGCGCAGGTCAACCAATGTATTCTCAAAGCCGTGCAGCGCGTGCATTCGCTCAAAGAGGAGCATGAAGATGCCGGTAAGCACATACTTCCCCTCTGAACCGGCGAAGCGCGCCTCCATTCCCTCGTAGAAGGCCGGATCATCGGGATCGGGCCAGCGATAGCGCGCCAGCGCGGCCCAGTCGGCCAGCGGATGGCCTTTCACCTGGCCCATGTTGGGCGTCTCCGAGCGCACCCACACGCAACCCCACTCATCGGTCGTCTCGCGAAAGCGGCGGTCGCCCACACCGATCTGATTCCAGTTGACAACGTGGGTGTCGTCCAAACCCAGCGTCGCAAACCGCAAGGGAAGACGGTCCGGCTTCTGAAACTCAATGGCCCGGCGCACGACTTCATAGGATGACATGGACATAGTTTTTCCTCCTCATCGTTATCCTGAGGCCGCAGGCCGAAGCATCTCCGACTGTCCGGATATGATTCGTTCCTTCGTCGCCCAGGATGACAAGCGCAATTGTCGTGTTAGATGCCAGCCTCCGGCCTGTACTCGCCGAAGACGCGCCGCAGCACGTCGCACATCTCGCCCAGGGTGACGTAACTCTCCACGCACTCCACAAAAAGGGGCATCAGCGGCGCGGCGGGCGCGCGCGCGGCCTCTTCCAATCGCGCCAGCAGCGCGGCGGCGCGTTCCTGGTCTCTGGTCTGCCGAACGCGACGCACTCGCTCTATCTGCTCTGCCTGGGCTGCCTCGTCCACCCGCAGGATGCGCGCGGGCGGCTCCTCGCCGCTCGCGAACTGGTTGACGCCGACGACGATCTGCTCGCCCGTCTCCACCGCGCGCTGCGCGCGGTAGGCCGCGTCTTGGATCTCCTGCTGGATGTAGCCTTGCTCAATCGCCCGCAGCGCGCCGCCCAACGCCTCTATCTTCTCCAGATACGCCTGCGCGCCGCGCTCTACCTCATCCGTCAGGTGTTCCACGAAGTAACTCCCGGCCAGCGGGTCTACCGTGTCCGCGACGCCTGACTCGTAGGCGATAATCTGCTGGGTGCGCAGCGCCACCTGCACCGACTCCTCCGTCGGCAGCGCTAGCGCCTCGTCGCGCGAGTTGGTGTGGAGCGATTGCGTGCCGCCCAAAACGGCGGCTAGCGCCTGCAGCGTCACCCGCACCACGTTGTTCTCCGGCTGTTGGGCGGTCAGGGTGCTCCCCGCGGTCTGGGTGTGGAAGCGGAGTTGCCAGGAGCGAGGGTCGCGCGCGCCGAAGCGATCGCGCATGAGGTGCGCCCACAAGCGGCGCGCCGCCCGAAACTTGGCCACCTCCTCAAAAAGGTGGTTGTGTGCACTGAAGAAAAACGAGATCTGCCCGGCGAAGTCATCCACCTGCAAGCCGGCGTCCAGCGCGGCCCGCACGTAGGCGATGGCGTTGGCGAAGGTGAAGGCGACCTCCTGCACCGCGGTAGCGCCCGCCTCGCGGATGTGGTAGCCGGAGATGCTGATGGCGTTCCAATGAGGGAGATGATCTTTGCAGTAGCGAAAGAGGTCGGTGATGAGGCGCATGGAAGGGGCAGGCGGGAAGATGTAGGTGCCGCGGGCGACGTATTCCTTGAGGATGTCGTTCTGCACGGTGCCGCGCAGGTGCGAGGGATCTACCCCTTGTTTCTTCGCTACGGCGATGACCATGGCCAGCAGGATGGCCGCGGGCGCGTTGATCGTCATGGAGATGCTCACCTGGTCCAGCGGGATGCCGTCCAGGAGCGTCTCCATGTCGGCCAAGGAGCAGATGGAGACGCCGACCTTCCCGACCTCGCCGGCGGCCAGGGGATGGTCGGCGTCGTAGCCGATTTGGGTGGGGAGGTCAAAGGCCACGGAGAGCCCCGTCTGTCCCTGCTCCAACAGGTAGCGATAGCGCCGGTTGGATTCTGCGGCGGTGGCGTAGCCCGCGTATTGGCGCATCGTCCACAGCCGCCCCCGGTACATCGTCGGTTGGATGCCGCGAGTGAAGGGAAACTGGCCGGGGAAGCCCAGCGCCTCCGTGTAATCCCAGCCCGCCAAGTCGGCGGGGGTGTAGAGGCGATCTACGGGGATGCCGGAGGGGGTCTGAAAGCGCTCGCGGCGCTCCGGCGCTTTCGCCAGCGTCTTGCGCAGGATGTCCCTTTCCCATGCGGCGCGCAAGTCGTTAAGGTTTTGTGGGTCCACGGCTGACCTCGTTGCTGTGGGCTGGGGTATCACTATGCCGGGCGGCCTCCAACATGGCTCGCCAGCGGGCGAGCCGCTCCGCGATCTCTCGTTCGTAGCCTTGGTCGCTCGGCTCGTAGAAGCGCTTGCCCCTGAGCGCCCATGGCAGGTACTCCTGGGCCACCCAATGGCCGGGAAAGTCGTGAGGGTACAGGTAGCCCCGTCCGTGGCCCAAAGCGGCCCCGTCGCGGCTGGCGTCCTTCAGGTGATCGGGAACCTCCACCTGTCCTTCCTGCTCCACCACGGCCAGCGCGCGGAAGAGGGCCCCCGCCGAGTTGGACTTGGGCGCGGTCGCCAAGTACAGGGTCGCCAAGGCCAGATGATATTGGGCCTCCGGCAGGCCTACGTATTGCAGGGCCTGCGCGCAGGCTGCCGCGACGACGACGCCGTGGGGATCGGCCAGGCCAATGTCCTCGCCGGCCAGGATGAGGAGGCGGCGCATGATGAACTCCGGGTCCTCGCCCGCGTAGAGCATCTTTGCGAGCCAATACAAGGCGGCATCAGGGTCGGAGCCGCGCACCGACTTGATGAAGGCGGAGATGGTGTCGTAGTGCTCGTCGCCGGCCCGATCGTAGCGCACCGCGCGCCGTTGGATGGACTCCTGCGCGACCTCCAGGGTCAGGCGCACGACGCCGTCGGGATCGGGCGGCGTAGATTCCACCGCCAGTTCCAGCGCGTTCAGCGCCGCGCGCGCGTCGCCGCCCGCGACGTGGGCCAGGTGGGCCAGCGCCTCGTCCGTGGCGAGGATGCGGCGGCGGCCGTAGCCTCGCTCCCCATCGGCCAGGGCGCGGCGGAGGAGGGTTTCGGTTTGCTCCTCCGTCAGAGGGCGCAATTGAAACACGCGCGAACGGGAGAGGAGGGGCCCCACGACCTCAAAGTAAGGGTTCTCCGTCGTGGCGCCGATCAGGATGATGGTTCCGTCCTCCACGTGGGGCAGGAGGGCATCTTGTTGGGCTTTGTTGAAGCGATGGATCTCATCCACCAGCAGGATGGTGCGTTGGCCGTGCATCCCGCGTCGCTCCCGCGCCTCGGTCACCACGCGCCGGATGTCGGCCACGCCCGCGAGGACGGCGCTCAGGGTCTCAAAGTGCGATTTCGTCGTGTTGGCGATGATCATCGCCAGCGTCGTCTTGCCCGTGCCGGGCGGCCCCCAAAGGATGATGGAGGAGAAGAGGCGATCGGTTTCAATGGCGCGCCGCAGCAACTTGCCGGGGCCGAGGATGTGCTCCTGGCCCACGAATTCCTCCAAGGTGCGGGGACGCATGCGGGCGGCGAGGGGCGCCTCGCTTCTTTGCAGATCTCGTGCGTGCAGGTCAAACAGGTCGGCAGGCATGACGCCTCCTTCTAGATCATCAAGGCCAGCCCCGCACCAGGATCACCGCCAGGGCCACCACGACCAAAGCCAGGATGAGGTTCAGTCGCCCAATCCAACTGGCTTGGCGGCGCCATCGCTTCGCCTCCGGCGAGGCGGGGTTCGCCTGCCAGAGGGCCGTCGCCCGCGGGCCGATGCGGAAATCGTGCATCGCGCTCAGGACGAGGATCACGGCCACCAGAAACAACTTGATGCCCAGGGCATGGCCGAAAGGGCCTTGCCAGAGCCGCCCGCTCCATAGGTCGTCCCAGCCGTAGCCCCGATAGATCAGGTTGAAGGTGCCGCTGAGGATGAGGAGGCCCAGGCAAAGCCAGCCGAGCCAGCGAAACCGGAGGCCCAGCCGATGGACGAAGGGGGCTGCCATGCTTTGATACTCCGGTCGCCGGAGCGAGGGGACGACGACCAAGGCCAGGAAGAGCATCCCACCGATCCAGGTAGCGGCGGCCAGGATGTGGAGCCAGACCGAAAGGAGGTAGAAGAAGCGCATAGGCTATCCCCCCATTTATCTTGGCAGTCGGGTACGCTTCGCCCCCTCCGCATTCTGCAGCGACGTAGCCTACGCCGGCCATTCGGAAACTCCGCACTCCGGGCACTGCAGCCCGATGAAGCGCAGCCATTCCAACATCTCTTCCACCGTAGGGACGGATCGGCCCGCGCCGGCGCGGTAGGCCGCGAAGACCTCGCCGAAGCGGTCGGTGATGTAGAAAGCCCAGGCTGCCTCGCCGTCGGACGCAAGCGCGCCCAGGCTGCTGTGGAGCGCGCCGGCCTCGTCTGCCAACACCGGGAAGGGGAGGGCATCCTGGCGCTTCACCCGTTCCGCTTCCCCCACCGCGCCCCAAACGACCGCCAGCACCTCGGCCTCTTCCGCCAAGAACTCGGCATAACGCGCGGCCAGGGCGGTCAAGCGCGCGCGGGCCGCCTCCCCGACGGGCCTACCGACGAGGGCCAGCACCACGTTGCGGCGGCCATGATAGTCGTAGAGAGCGATGCGCCGTCCCTCCGAGGATGGCAGGGTGAAGTTAGGGAGTCGTTCGCGTGGCTTGGGAAACGCTCGTGTGACCATCGTCTCTTCGTTAGCGCACATCTTTCACCGCTCCTCCTTAACTGGCATTTTTAGCACGCTTCGCCGGCGAGGTCCGCCGACATGGGCGAATGGCGCCGATCGGCGCCTCGGCCTCGTTGCCTTGCCAGATTGTACCACGTTTTGCCGAAGATGTCAGCCCGCACGCTCCTCTGGACAAAAGGCGAGTTTGCGGGTATAATGTACGCGGCGAACGCCTGTTCTGAAAGTGCACGCGCAAGGGTTGGTCTTCATGCCGGCCTTTAAACTGGTCTCCGATTTTCAACCTACGGGCGATCAACCTCTGGCCATCGCCAAACTGGTGGAGGGGTTGCAGAAGGGATATCGCCACCAAACGCTGTTAGGCGCGACCGGCACTGGCAAGACCTACGTCATGGCCCAGATCATTGAGAAGGTGCAGCGGCCCACCTTGGTCCTGGCCCACAACAAAACCTTGGCCGCGCAACTGTACGCGGAGTTCCGGGAGTTTTTTCCTCACAACGCGGTGGAATACTTCGTCTCCTACTATGACTACTACCAGCCGGAAGCCTACATCCCTCGCACCGACACCTACATTGAGAAGGACGCGGACATCAACGAGGAGATAGACCGCTTACGCTTGGCCGCCACCTCGGCCCTCCTCAGCCGCCGCGACGTGATCATCGTAGCCTCCGTTTCCTGCATCTACGGCCTCGGCAGCCCCGAAGAGTACGGCCGGGTGGTGGTGCACCTGAAGGTCGGTGAGACGCGCCGCCGCGAGAAGGTGCTGCGCCACCTGGTGGACATCTTCTACGAACGCAACGACATGACCCTCGGCCGGGGCAAGTTCCGCGTGCGCGGGGACACGCTGGAGGTGCACCCTGCCTACGGCGAATTTTGCTACCGCATCAGTTTCTTCGGCGACGAGATAGAGCGGATCTCGGAGTTAGACCCCCTCACCGGCGAGGTGCTGGCCGACCTCCAGGAAGTGGACATCTTCCCGGCCAAGCACTTCATCACGCCCGAAGATCGGCTACTGGAGGGGATACGGCTCATAGAGGAGGAACTGGAGCAGCGGCTGAAGGAACTGCGCGCGGCGGGCAAATTGTTGGAGGCCCAGCGGTTAGAGCAGCGCACCCGCTACGACCTGGAGATGCTGCGGGAGATCGGCCATTGTCCCGGCATAGAGAACTACTCGCGGCCCCTGAGCGGGCGGCCCCCCGGCTCGCGCCCCTGGACGTTGTTGGATTATTTCCCGGACGACTGGCTCCTTTTCGTGGACGAGTCGCACATGACCATCCCCCAGGTGCATGGGATGTACAACGGCGACCGTTCGCGCAAGGAGGTGTTGGTGGAGTACGGCTTTCGCCTCCCTTCGGCCTTGGATAACCGCCCCCTCACCTTTGAGGAGTTTGACGCGCAGATCAACCAGGTGATCTACGTCTCGGCCACGCCGGGGCCCTATGAGCGCGCCGTCTCGTCGCAGATCGTGGAGCAGATCATCCGTCCGACGGGCCTGGTGGATCCCCAGGTCATCGTCAAGCCGACCCGAGGACAGATTGAAGACCTGGTCGGCGAGATCCGACGGCGGGTGAGCCGCGGCGAGCGGGCCTTGGTGACGACGTTGACCAAGCGCATGGCCGAAGACTTGGCCGATTACCTGGCCGAAGTCGGGATCAAGGTGCATTACCTCCACTCGGAGATAGAGACCTTGGAGCGGGTGGAGATCCTGCGCGATCTGCGGCTGGGCGTTTACGATGTGGTGGTGGGCATCAACCTGTTGCGCGAGGGGTTGGACCTGCCGGAGGTGAGCCTCGTCGCCATCTTGGACGCCGACAAAGAGGGCTTCCTGCGCTCCGAACAGGCTTTGATCCAGACGATCGGGCGCGCCGCGCGGCACATTCACGGCACCGCCATCCTTTACGCCGACACCGTGACCGAGGCCATGAGGCGGGCCATTGAGGAGACGAACCGGCGGCGCGAGATCCAACTGGCCTACAACCAGGCGCACGGCATCGTGCCCGCGAGCATCGTGAAGGCGGTGAAAGATCTGACGGATCGGGTGGCCAGCATGAGGGGCGAGGCAGAGCCACAGGCGGCCGGCGCGCCCTCCGTGCGCCTCTTGCCCAAGGACGAGATGGCTCGGCTGATCAAAGACCTGGAGAAGCAGATGAAGGAGGCGGCGGCCCAGTTGGAGTTTGAGAAGGCGGCCCTGCTGCGGGATCAGATCTTTGAGTTGCGCCGGGCCATGGAAGATGACCGCGAGCCGGAGTGGGAGCGGATTCGCCGCGAGGAGCGAGAGCGGCATCTGGCGGAGGCGAAACAGGGCCGCCCGCCTCGGCGGGCGACCATGCCTTATCGGTAGGGGATCGTCAGGCCAGCGGCAGGGTGAAGGTGAAGGTGCTCCCGTGGCCGGGCTCGCTCTCTGCCCATAGCCGGCCACCGTGCTGTTCCACCAGGCCGCGAGCGATGGTCAGGCCCAGGCCCATGCCGGCGTGGTTGCGGGTCAGCACAGGTTCTATTTGATAGAAGGGCTGGAAGATGCGCTCCCACTCCGCGGGCGGGATGCCGATCCCTGTGTCCCGCACGCTGACATGCACGTCGTTCGCGTGGCGGGTTGCGGCGACGGTGATGCAGCCACCTGCCGGCGTGAACTTGATGGCGTTGGAGAGGAGGTTGCTTATCACCACCCGGAGCTTCTGTGCGTCGCCCCGCACGATGAGAGGCTCCGGCGGGAGGTTCAGCCGCAGGCGTTGGCTGTGGGATGAGGCCAGCGCGTCAAACTCGGCGACCACCGTGCCCAGCAGTTGCCCGAGGTCGCAGGGGGCTAGCCGGGCCGGCTCCTGACCCGTCTCCAGGTAGCGCAGGTTCGTCAGGTTGTCAATGATCCCTTGCAGACGGTTCGCGCTCTCAATGACCATCTCAATCTGCTCGCGGGTGTGGCCTTCCGCCCGCTCTTGCAAGAAACTGGCGTACGCCAGGATCACGGTCAGAGGGGTGCGCAACTCGTGGCTGGCGATGGCGATGAATTCGCTCTTGCGCCGATCCAACTCGCT
>DAOTYP010000129.1:0-4017 GCA_034434975.1 Anaerolineae bacterium
GGCGAGTTGATCGGTTGTGTTCTCCCCACACCGATTCGCGTGCATCGCACCTTTCGCGATGGTGAACGGTTCACCTGGGAAGGGCTGGAGTTCACCATCCACTATACCCCTGGCCATGCTGACTACCACATGGGCCTGTTCGCGCAGATAGATGGCCACTCGGTAGCCTTCTCCGGCGATAATCTATTCCCCCTCAGCGACAGCACCCCTAGCCTGATCTACCGTAACCATGTGCACAAGACCAGCCACCAGCAAACCGCGCGACTCTATCTAGAATACATGCCCGATATCCTATGCGGTGGTCACGACCTTCAGCGAGAGGTCAAGCCACATGTCTATCAGCGGTTTGCTCAAAAGTCCCTTTTACTGACGCAAATGTTTGAAACGTTGCTGCCTGGCGAGCCTAACTTTGGCCTGGAGCCGAGCTGGACGCAAATCTACCCTTATCAATCTCTGGCTCGGCCTGGGGACACGCTCAACCTGCAAATACGCATGACCAATTTCTTGCCTCGCTCGGCGCAGGCGGAGGTGCGCTTGGCACTGCCGCCTGGCTGGGCTGCAACTCCCCCTATCCTGCGGCTAGACCTACAGCCCTACGAGCGCGGGACGGTCGGCTTTCGTTTGCACATTCCCGAGTCTTACATCTTTCCGTACCCGCGTGTGGCCATCGCCGCCGATGTGACTTTTCAGGGCCGACGGCTGGGCCAGATCGCTGAGGCAACGGTGGAGCAGGTCGCTTAAACGAGGCGAAGACAGGAGGATGTCATATATGAGCGGCATGGGGCGTGCCACGGGCGTTATCTTGACCGCAGCAGGGCTCCTTCTCTGCGGAGTAGCGGCGGCGTTTCTGGCCTCGGGCGTTGCTGCCGATCGGGTCAGCACGTCGGGCGCGATATTGGGCTTCGGGTTGGCCTTGGTGGTCGTGCTGCCGCTGGTCGGAGGCGGCATATACCTGACGGTGCGCGGCCAGCAGGAGGCAGCAGAGTTCGCGCAGGTGGCGAAGCAGAAGAAAATCCTCAACATGGTCTTGGCCCAGGGACAGGTGCGCATCGCTGAGGTCGCGCTGGAACTCGGCGTGCCGCGCGATCAGGTGGAGGACAACGTGCGTGACCTGGTGGGCAAGGGGCTCTTCAGCGGCGCGATCAATTGGAAGGACGGCATCCTGTACTCGCGCGAGGCAAGCCTGATGAAGAAAGACCAGAAGAGCCCTAACTGCGGCGGGCAACTGCAACTGGTGGGCAAGGGGGTCATCAAGTGTCCTTGGTGCGGCTCGGAGGTCTTCTTGAGTCAATAGACCAGCGGAGGTTGAAGAACTATCCTAACAAGGAGGTAGGGAATGGCAAAGCGGAGAGGGATCAGCGGCGCGATCGCAGGGTTGCCGGGCATCAGAGGCTACAAAGAGAAAGAGGACCGGCGCGAGGCGGATAAGCGCCTGCGCACCGAACTGGCGCTCAGGCTGCAGACGGAGCACGGCCGCATCCTGGAGGCGCAGCAGGCGCTCGCGGCCCGCCGCGAGTATTCGCTGGTGGCCGAGGTGGACCGCGCCCAGGCCAAACTACAACTCCTGATCGATCGGATTCGGACGGCCAGTTACGGCTACGCGGGCTTCTTTGACGCGGTGCAGGTCAAGGAAGAGCAGTTGGATGCGCTCGTGGCCTTTGACGAGGCGTTGGCGGTGCAGGCGACCCGCGTCAACGAAAGGGTGGCCGCGCTTGTCACCGCCGTCGGCAAGAACGAAGGCGTCGCCGAGGCGCTGAACGGCCTCGTGTCCGTGCTCAATGAGTTAAACGACACCTTCGCCCGCCGCGCGGAGGTCATCGCGGCGAACCAATGAGGGGACATGGCGGATGCTCCATCCGCCGCCCATCTTGTTTTGCTTGTTTTGAAGGAGGGTCAAGATGCCTCGGATTTTTGACGTGATAGAGGCCCCTAATCAGGGCCCTGACGATATGGTGGTGCGCGTGCCGGAGATCGGCTCCGGCGACTTCCGCCTAGGCTCGCAGGTGATCGTGCGTGAGAACCAGACCGCGGTCTTCTTCCGAGATGGCAAGGCGTTGGACACCTTCGGCCCCGGACGCCACACGATCACCACGGCGAACATCCCCTTGCTGACAGGGTTGATCGGCCTTGCCTTCAGCGGTCAGACTCCCTTCAAGGCCGAGGTCTATTTCGTCAACATGCGGGAGTTTCGTGAGGGCCGTCTGTGGGGCACGCGCAATCCCATCCCCGTACGCGATCCCGACCTGGGCATGGCGCGGCTGATGGCGAACGGCTCCTATGTAATGCAGATCGTAGAGCCGCAGATGTTCGTGGCCAAAATCGTCGGCACGCAAGGGATCTACCAGACCGCCGACATAGACGAGTTCCTGCGCACCGCGCTGGTCAGCACCTTGACGGAGACGATCGCCGAAATGAAACTGGGCGTCTTTGATCTGCCGGCCCAGTTCAGCGAATTAAGGGGCGTCGTCCTGGCCAACGCGCAACGCACGTTCGCTGCGCTCGGGATTCAACTGAAGGACTTCATCATCAACGCCATCGTGCCGACCGAAGAGACGCAGGCGGCGATTGATAAGCGCGCGGCCATGGGCGCGGTGGGGGCGCGCTCCTTCCTAGAGTATCAAAGCGGCCTGGCCATGGAGAAGGCCGCAGGGCAGCCCGGCGGTGAAGGCGGCGCGGGCGCGGGCATCGGCCTGGGCGCGGGCATCGGCCTGGGCGCCGGCCTGGCGGGGATGGTCACGCAGGCCATGCAACAGGCCCAGCAGCCATCCGCCCCGATCGCCGCGCCGGAGGTGATGACCGTGGCGGAGGCGGCTGCTTATCTGAAGGTCTCGGAAGCCGACGTGCTAAGCATGATCCAAGCCGGTCAACTCAAGGCGCGACAGATCGGCAACCAGTATCGCATCAGCAAGGCCGCCATAGATGAGTTCCTGCGCGGCTAGGGTCCGCGCCCGGCGATCGTACAACGCGAGGGCCGCACGCGCGCGGCCCCCTTCTATGCCCGGGGGAAAGGATGGCTTCAGCGGCTCCAGGAGACCATCCGTTCCGCCGCGAAATCGTAGCGGAATGTGATCCCCGGCAGGCCGCGTGGGAAGAGAGGGCGCTGCTCGGAACCGTCGGCGTTCATCACGTAGAGTTCCCAGCGGCCGTTGCGGTCGGTGAAGAAGGCGATGCGCGTGCCGTCGGGCGACCAGACGGGGGCCACGTTGTTCGCCGCGCGGCCGGCCAAAGGAGATGAGCCAGTCAGAGGCATTAGGCTACCGTCAGTTGTGTTCAGCAGAAAGATGTCCCAATGGTCATGCCGACGGAGTTGAATGGCAAGACGCTCCCCGACCGGTGACCACGCCGGCCCCATGGCCCCAACATCCGGCAGCAGCCAGGAAGCTTCGCCCTCCAGCGTCGCCAAGCGTATGCCGCGATCGCCGCGATAGGCGAAACGCTCGCCCGTGGGCGACCAGGTGGGCGAGATGCTGTGCAGGTCGGAGGGAACGTCTTGGAACTTCCCGTCGGCCAACCGCACTTGGCCAAGCCGACGGAACGTCTCCGCCGGGATCCGGAAGCAACCGATGACAGGAAAGCAGACCTCCTGAGCAGGCCTGCCACCCACCTCATGGCTGAACATGACCGATGCGCCGTCCGGCGACCAAGCGGGGGTCCGCACCCGATTCCCCGCGAAAAGCCGACGCTCCTCGCCCGTTGCCCAATCCAGCACGTAGAGGCCCATCGGTTCCCGCCAGCGCGCGAAGGCGACGAAACGGCCGTCGGGCGAAAGTGCCGGGTCCAAGCCATCGGTCAGGCGGCGAAGTCCGGAGCCATCGGCGTGAACCAAATAGATCTCACCCCCACTGGCGGTCTGCAAGGCCAGTTGGCCGCTCAAGGCCAGCGCGCGAGCCTGTGGCGTAGCCGCTTGTGGGGTAGGGGTTACGGCCTGTTGAGCGCCGTCGGCAACTAGAGGCAACCCCAAAGCCATGCCGAAGGTCTCCACTTGGCTTGCCCGTAGCCAGCCTCTGCCGTCACCGT
>DAOTYP010000130.1:0-1947 GCA_034434975.1 Anaerolineae bacterium
GATCACGGAGCCGATGTTGCGGGTGGTGAAGCCGATGATGTCGCCGAAACGGAAGAGGGAGGCGAGCTCACCCGTCTCGGCCAGCCGCACGTAGAGCGCGGGCGTTACCAGGGTCACCACGATGCCCCACAGGAAGGCCAAGCAGGCGAAGCGGGCCCATAGAATGCCCAGAATGCCCAAGGTATCCTGCGCCTGCTGGCTGTCCCCGGTGGCAACGGCAATGATGATGAAGGGGCAAAGGATGATCAAGTTGGGCAACGAATAGACCAAGGCCGCGATGAACAGGAGGAGTCCCTCGCGGAACTTGTCGCCCAGATCGTCCCACCTGGGTAAGGGGCGAGCCTCTCCCCGCCGCACGTTGCGCACCAACTGCACGGTGTAGCCCACGAGGAGGAGATACGGGATGCCGAGCAGGAAGGGGCTAATGAGGGAGATGACCGCCGCGATGAGGAGTTTGGAGACCCACTCCTCGTCCTCAAAGACGAAGGTGAACGATTTGCCGATGTCCATGAGGGAATCCTCCTTGCTACGGTAGATGATGACCTCGCCTGCCCATTATAACAGAGACGATAGGAGAGGGCAACAGGATCGCCGAATGGGCCATTCCTCTTTGCTGACCGTGGGGGAGAGGAGAAGCCAGGGTAGAGGGTCAACGTTGTCGGTGCGCCCGCCTAGCCTTCTCCGCTACGCGCCCGCCGAAGCGCGCCACGTCAATCAACATCCGTTCGTGGGTTCCCTCGCCCACCAATTCCACGTCGTCGTGCACGGCGACGCGAAAGGTCAAACGTCGCCCGTCCACCGCGATCAACTCGGCGCGCGCCGTTGCGGTCAGGCCCGGCGGCGTCGGAGCCAGGTGACGCACCTGCAAGGAGACGCCTACGCTCTGCTGACCCGGCGGCAAATGGTCGGCCAGGGCGTTTACCGCCGCCTCCTCCATCAGCCGCACCATCGCGGGCGTGGCGAAGACGTTTACCCCGCCGCTCCCCAGATGGCGCGCCGTCTCCTCCTCGGTAACCAGCACGCGCGCCTCGCCCACCAGGCCCGGCGTGATCTCCTCTGTCATCCGGTGATAACCTCCCGTGGTTTGTGATGCTCTGACATGCGAAGCCGAGGCGGTTGCCTCGGCTCAACGTGCCATCAGGATAGGTCAGGCTGGGGAGACGCCCGGCTGCGGCGTGGGCGGCGGAACGCCTCGGCGCGAGGGCGCCCCCGAGGTTCCCTCTTGGGCGGTCGGCTGGGTGGGCGGCGGCGCTCCGACCCCGCTCTCCTTAGGAGGCTCTCGCCCTTCCACCAAGGCCTCAAACTCGGCCCTGTCCAGCGTCTCCTTCACGATGAGGTATTTCACGATGCGCGCCAGGGTCTCCCGGTTATGGACGATGATCTCCTTCGCGCGGGCGTAGCACTCGTCCACGATGCGCCGCACCTCGCGATCTATCTCGCGCGCGACGGCTTCGGAGTAGTTGCGTTGCTCCCCGATCTCGCGGCCCAGGAAGACCAACTGATCCCGCTGGCCGAAGATCATCGGCCCCAATTTTTCGCTCATGCCGTATTGGGTGACCATGTCGCGCGCGAGTTTCGTGGCCCGCTCCAGGTCGTTGCTCGCGCGGTTGGTCACGTCGCCGAAGACGATCTCCTCCGCGGCCCGGCCGGCCAGCATCGCCGTCAGTTCGTCTTCAAACTTGGCCTTGCTGTAGAGGTTGTAATCCCGCTCCGGCATGCGCATCACGTAGCCCAGTTGCAACCCGCGGCTCACGATGGAGACTTTGGAGACGGGGTCTGCGTGGCGCAACATCCGGCGCACGAGGGCATGGCCCGCTTCGTAGGTGGCGATGATTTCCTTTTCGGCGGGGGAGATGACCCGGCTCTTCCGCTCCGGCCCCGCAATCACCTTCTCTATCGCCTCCTGAAACTCCGCCATCCCAATCGCCCGCTTGTTCCGCCGCGCCG
>DAOTYP010000131.1:0-3391 GCA_034434975.1 Anaerolineae bacterium
TGAATCCGGATGTTCTCGTGCTCGTTGAACACCTGCGGGGGGAGGTGGCGGATATCTCCTACGTGATGCTCGCCGCCGCGCGCGCCTTGGCCCGAGGAACGGGCGGACGAGTGATAGCCCTTCTCCTCGGCCATCGGGCGCAGGGACTGGCGCGCGACCTGGCCGCCGACCACGTGTGGTACTTGGATCATCCGGCCCTGGCCGAATTCACCTCAGATGCTTACCAGAGGGCCTTGACTCCTCTCCTGCGTGAGCAGAGGCCGCGCGCGGCGCTCTTCGGCGACACATCTATCGGCGCGGAGGTAGCGGGCGTCCTCTCCGCCCGCCTGGCGTGGCCGCTGGTGAGCCGTTGTCGCAGCGTCGGCGCAGATGACGGTAGGCTGCGCTTCACCAGCCAGATTTGCGGCGGCAAGGTCATGGCCGAAGGCGACCTCCCTGGCCCTACGGCCCTCGTCGCGATGGTCCCCGGCGGCTTCAGGCCGGACGAGGGACGGAGCCAGCAGCCGCCCCCCGTAACGCCGATGGAGGCCCCTGCTCTGGAAGGGCTGCGCGTGTCGCTACGACGGTACATAGAGCCGGAGGCCGGTGACGTGGACATCGCTAAGGAGCCGCTCCTGGTCGCCGTCGGGCGGGGCATCCAGAACCAGGACAACCTGGTTCTGGCCGCAGACCTGGCGGCTGTGCTGGGCGGGGTCGTGTGCGGCTCGCGCCCGGTGGTGGATCAGGGCTGGCTGCCGACCACGCGACTGGTCGGTCGGTCGGGCAAGCGGGTCCGGCCCAAGGTCTATCTGGCGCTGGGCATCAGCGGCGCGCCGGAACATGTGGAGGGCATCACCGACAGCGAGGCGATCATCGCGGTCAACACCGATCCCGCCGCGCCGATCTTTGCCGTAGCCCGCTACGGCGCGGTCGCGGACATGCTAGACCTCCTTCCGGCGCTCACCGCACAGGTACAGCAGGCTAAAGGTGGATAGGCCATGCCCTACGCAGCACTCAAATCCCTCCTTGTGCTCCTCGCGCTCCTGGTCGCCGTCGGCATCTTCGCCGCAGAGGTGTATCAAGCCTTGTGGGTCAACCTGCGCCGGGGCCGGCCCAGCGGCGCCTTTGGGCAATGGGGCGAGCGGATCAAGGGTCTGCTCATCTTTGTCGGCGCGCAATGGCGGCTGTTCCGACTCCCCCTGCCGGGCCTCGCGCATTTCTTCGTCTTTTGGGGTTTCCTCATCCTCTTCTTGACCATCCTACAGGCCCTGCTGGAGGGCTTGTTGGCCTTTGCGACGCCCCGTTTCATCTTGCCCCTGCTCGGGCGCTTGGGGCCGTTGGCCCTGTTGCAAGACCTTTTCATCCTCTTCGTGACGGTGGCCGTGCTCTACGGCCTTTACGTGCGCCTGGTGGTTAACCCCGAACGCTACCAGGGGAGCCACAAAGGCCAGGGCGTCATGGTCTTGGCTTTCATCCTCATCATCATGCTCAGCCTGCTGGTGATGAACGGCGTGCGTGCGAACCTGGGAGAAGATCCGGTTGCCCGCTGGCGACCCATCTCGCGCGCTGCTGGCCTCCTCTTCGCCGGCATGCCCGGAGAAGCCCAACGCATCGTCGGAGAGATGGCTTACTGGGTTCACCTAGGCGTTGTACTCCTCTTCCTCACGGAACTCCCGCGCGGGAAGCATTTCCACGTGGTGACATCTATCCCTGCCGTCTTGCTGCGCAACTTGGAGCCGCGCGGCCGACTGGCGCCGGCCCCGAACTTCAACGGCGAAGTCGGCGTCGGCGCGGTGGAACGCTTCCGCTGGCGGCAGATGCTGGACTTCTACACCTGTACCGAGTGCGGTCGCTGCCAGCAGGTCTGCCCGGCCTACGCCAGCGGGCTGCCGCTTTCGCCTAAACTGCTGATGATGGGGCTGCGCGAACACCTGAAAGAGTCCGGCCGTGCGCCTCTAGACGGCGGTCGGCAAAGCCAAGCCCAAGCCAAAGTCAGGCCGTTGATAGGCGGCGCGGTCTCCGAGGCGTCGCTGTGGGCCTGTACGACCTGCTACGCTTGCGATCAGGAGTGCCCCCTCTTCATAGAGCACGTCTCGCCCATCGTGGACATGCGTCGCTACCTGGTGAACGAGGGGCGGATGGATGAGCGGCTGCAGGAAGCGCTCGCCAACCTGGGCCGCTACGGGAACTCCTTCGGCCAGTCCGAGCGGGCGCGCGCCCGCTGGGCCCAGACGGTCCAGCCCAAGATCAAAGACGCGCGCCGAGAACCGGTAGAATACCTGTGGTTCGTCGGCGACTATGCCTCGTACAACGCCGCCCTGAGCGAGGCTACACGCCAGACGGCGGCGGTCTTCCAGAAGGCCGGGCTGGATTTCGGCATCCTTTATGAGGGCGAGCGCAACGCAGGCAACGACGTGCGCCGGGTCGGGGAAGAGGGGTTGTTTGAGATGTTGGTGGAGAAGAACGCGGCCACGCTTAGCAGATGCGCTTTCCAGGCCATCGTCACCACGGACCCGCACTCTTACAACACCCTCAAACACGAGTACCCGACCGCCGTGATCGGCCGGCGGCCCGTGCTGCACTACGCCGAACTCCTGGATCAACTCATCACCTCGGGTCGGCTTCAGTTCAGCAAAAAACTCGGCTACAAGGTTACCTACCACGATCCATGCTACCTGGGGCGCTACAACGGCGTGTACGATCCGCCTCGGCGGGTGATCGCGGCCACCGGCTGTCAATTGGTGGAGATGCCCCGCCACCGCGACCGAGCCCTTTGCTGCGGCGCGGGCGGCGGGCGCATCTGGATGGAGGAAGGCACCGTCAAGGAGCGCCCTAGCGAGGCGCGCATTCGCGAGGCGGCCAACCTCCGCGGGGTTCAGGCGTTCATCGTGGCTTGCCCCAAAGACCTTACCATGTTCCGAGACGCGGTGAAGACCACCGGCCACGAAGACCGCCTCGCCGTCAGGGATCTGATAGAGTTGGCCTACGAGGCGTTGTAAACCGCGGGAGGGCGATGCCCTTGAAAGGGGGAGAACCTATGAGCGAGAAAGTCGGGGTCTATATCTGCCACTGCGGCACCAACATCGCCGGCACGGTAGACGTGGCGGAGGTACGAGATTGGGTCGCCCAACGGCTGAAGCATCGGGGCGTGGTGCTCGTGCGCGACTACAAGTTCATGTGCTCCAGCCTGGGCCAGGAGTTGATTGAGAAGGACATCCAGCACCTAGGCCTCACCCGCGTCGTCGTCGCCGCCTGCTCCCCCCACCTCCACGAGCAAACCTTCCGCACCGCCTGCCAGCGCGCCGGCCTCAACCCCTACCTGTGCGAACTGGTCTCCATCCGCGAACAGGACTCCTGGGTGCACACCGACCGGGCCGCCGCCACCGACAAGGCCAAGGCCATCGTCTCCGGT
>DAOTYP010000132.1:0-11684 GCA_034434975.1 Anaerolineae bacterium
CGCCCTGCGCACCTCCTAACCCGTTTTCCCCTCCGCATCCCTGAGGAGCCCTTTCAGCCCCCAACTCGTTGACTTTTGGCAATATTTTTCTTGAAACCATTGACAAACGCGCGGGTTTGTGCTATGGTGGGGTACAGAACATACGTTCTGGAGCGCCTGCCATGCCCAACAAGAGACGAGACCCCACCTCCTCAGAGGAGCAAAAGGCCCCTGCTCCCCCTACCGACATAGATGCCCTCATCGCCGACCTGGTGGAGCAGCAGCGGCAATTGGCCACGCATCTCCGTCGGACCGACATCGCCGATGGCGCCCTGGCCCAGCTCTTCTCGGCCTATGGACGCAACGCGGCCACGCTCGGCAAACTCCTGCGCGACCGCCTAGCCCTGAGCCGCAAATCGGCCGACGATCTCACGGCCATCATCCACCAGGCCCTGAGCGAGTTGGGCGAGGAATGGGGGATGGAGTTGTAGCGATGGACCTGGTGACGCGCGCCGCCAAGCACATCCTCTCCGACATTCAACACTTCAGCCGTTTCGTGGTCGGCAAGCCGCTGCGGCGCTATCAATGGGAGCCCGCCGCCGCCATCGTGGGAAGCGTCCTACGCGGGAAGGGGCTTACCCTCGCCGTGATGATGGCCCGGCAGGCGGGGAAGAACGAGGTCAGCGCTCAGGTGGAGGCTTACCTGATGAACCTGTATCAGAGGAAGGGCGGGAGCATCGTCAAGGCCTCTCCCACCTTCAAGCCGCAGACGGTCAATTCCCTGCGCCGGCTCCTTTCCCGTTTGGACAACCCGTGGAGCCGGAGGCTGGTCACGAAAGAGCATGGCTACATCGTCCGCCTGGGTCGGGCCGAGGCCTTCTTCTTCAGCGCAGAGCCGACGGCCCACGTCGTCGGCGCGACCGCTTCTCTCCTTCTGGAAGGCGACGAGGCTCAAGACATCCTGGACGAGAAGTGGAACAAGGACTTCCGCCCCATGGCTGCCAGCGCCAACGCCACCACCGTCCTTTGGGGAACCGCTTGGACGGGAGGGACGCTCCTCGCGCGCACCATCGCCGCGCTGCGGCGCCTGGAAGCACAAGATGGTGAACGACGGGTTTTCATCGTGCCTTGGGAGGTGGTGGCCGAGGAGGTGCCCGCGTACGGCGAGTATGTGAAAGGCGAGATCGCCCGCCTGGGGCGTGATCATCCCCTCATTCGCACCCAGTACGACCTGCAGGAATTGGAGGCGGGGGGCGGCCTTTTCCCCCCGTCGCGTCAGGCCCTTTTACGGGGGACGCATCCTCGCCAAAGCGAGCCGACGCCAGGCCGCCTCTATGCCTTCCTGTTGGACGCTGCGGGCGGCCTGGCCGATGGGTCACTGGAACTTTTAGCCGTGGCGGAGCGCGCCCAACGGGCACCCCGACGCGACGCCACCGCCCTGACCATCGTGGAGGTGGACGTGAGCACCCTTTCAGACCCAGGGTTGGCCCGGCCCACCTACCGCGTGGTGGACCGCCATTGGTGGCTGGGCGAGCCGCCGACGCGGCAGTACGGCAAGGTGCGGGCATTGGCCGAACGGTGGCACCCCCAGGCCATCGTGGTAGATGCCACCGGCCTCGGCGAGGGGATCGCCGCCTTCCTGGCCCAGGTGTACGGCGAACGGGTGATCCCTGTCCGCCTCTCGGCCCCGGTCAAGTCGCAACTTGGCTGGGACTTCCTGGGCATCGTGGAAACGGGGCGCTACCAGGATTATGCCGACGACGCCGCGGCTGACACGCGCCAGTTCTGGTACGAGGTCGGCGCGTGCCAGTACGAGGTGTTGGGCGGTCAGGTCCTGCGCTGGGGCGTGTGGGAGAGCCCCCGCTACGAAGGAGGCGTCGCCCGCGGCCATGACGACCTGCTGATGAGCGCGGCGCTGGTCGCCATGCTGGACAAGAGGACTTGGACCACCCATGTGGAGTCGGCCATCATCGCGCCGGTGGACCCGCTGCGCGAGATGGACGAGGGAGGATTCTGAGGCGTGGCCTTCTCCTGCTTCGGGGGAAGGTGAATGAGGTGAAGGAGTGACCCCATGACCAACACATCCTCTGGCCGTTCCCACACCTGGCGCGAGCGCCTGGCCTCGCGCCTCTTCAGCGACGTGATCGCCGCGCGCGTGCAGGCGGCGGTGAAGGTGGTGGACGACCGCTGGTGGCGAGAGGTTCTGGGAAGTCGCGGCCCTCAGGACCGCCCTTGGGGCGAACTGGCCCAGGAGGACCGCGATGCGCTGGAGGCCTGGCGCACCAACCCCCTCGCACGCAACATCGTCCGCCTGACCACAGCCTACGTCGTCGGGCGCGGCATCCGCCTGACCTCCACCGTTCCTCGCATCGCCCGTTGGCTGGAGCGCTTCTGGCACCACCCGCAGAACCGCTTGCCGACGCGCCTGGCGACCTTCTCCGACGAACTGGCGCTGACGGGGGAACTCTTCCTTGTCCTCTACACCAATCCCGTGGACGGCATGAGTTACCTGCGCGCGAAGCCCGCGTCCAGCATAGACCGCATAGAGACCGACCCGGACGATCTGGAGCGGGAGGTGCGCTACCACGAGGTGGTCTCGGGCGATCCGGAAGGGCGCTGGTGGGAGGGTCAGGATGCGGCCCCGACGCAACCGATGATGCTTCATTACGCAGTGAACCGGCCCGTAGGCGCGGTGCGGGGCGAATCGGACCTGGCGCCGATCCTCCCTTGGCTCAAGCGCTACGCCCGCTGGCTGGAGGATCGGGTGCGTCTCAATCGCTATCGCGCGGCCTTCCTGTGGGATGTAACGGTGCAAGGGACGGAGGCCGACATCCGCGCGGCCCAAGCGCGTTACCGCACGCCGCCGGAGCCGGGCTCGGTGAACGTGCACGGCCCTACCGAGGTCTGGGAGGCCAAGCGCCCCCAGATTGAGGCCGATGACGCTGCTCCTGACGGCCGCGCCCTCCGCATGATCCTCAGCGCGGGCTCGGGAATGCCCTTGCACTGGATGGGAGAGCCGGAAGGGAGCACCCGCACCACGGCGCGAGAGAGCGCCTTGCCGACCTTCCAACACCTGGCCGCGCGGCAGGTGCAGTTCGTGTGGGTTCTGAAGGACATCGTGCGCCAGGCGGCGGCTCGCGCCGCCGCGCTGGGGCATCTGAGCCTGCGCGGCGTGCCGGAGGACTTGGGCCTGCGCGAGGTGGTGGAGGACTTGACCCGCGAGGACAACCTGGCCCTGGCCCAGGCCGCGCGGGAGATCGCCCAGGCGCTCACGCTCATGGCCGATCGCGGCTGGGCCGACGATGCGACAGCGCGGGCATGGATCGCGAAGTTTGCGGGAGAGAGGGTGAGCGAAACATAGCCCTCTTCCTCTCCCTGCCCCGTGCGTAACATAGCAGGTGTCAACCGGTTTGTCAAATTTTTTAGAGGAGGGATCCATCATGGACGAGCAGAGGTATCTGGCCGCCTTCTTCCCTGGGGAAGGGGCGGGAGAGGGCATGGCAGCAGCTCATCCCTGCCCCCTCCCTGCCCATGAGAGGGGAGCGGAAACCCGACGCGTGGCCCTCGGCGGCCTAAACATGGACGCGCGGGGCGAATTTGAGGTGGTCGCCATCGCGGCGGGCACGGCCAACGGGCTGGAGTATCCCGCCGAGGTGTTGCAGACCAGCCTAGATGAGGGCCTGTGGGATCGGGTAACGGTTTTCATCAACCACCCCGACGCGCTGGAAGCCACGCGCGCCGGCGGCCGCGATCTGGAACGGCTGGCGGGCGTGTTCCATGCGCCGGAGTGGGCACACGGAGCCATCGTTGGGCGTCTGCGCGCCGTCGGGCCGAAGGGGCCGCTTTTGACCGCGCTGGCCCGCGAGGTGCTGGCCGATCGGGCCGCCGGGCTTCCCACGCCCGACATCGGCCTCTCGGCCGACCTTCTGGTGGAGCGGCAGGGAACCCGCGTGGTCGCCATCCGGCGCGTCCTCGCGCTGGACGCCGTTTTCATGCCCGCGCGCGGCGGCGCCTTCGCACGGGCATTGAACGCGACGCAAAATCCATTCCAAGGAGGTACAGCCATGAGCGAGAACGAAAAAGGTGATGGGATCGTTGCAGGGGCGCAGGTGGATGCTTCCGCGTCCTCTCGCCCTTGGGAGGCCGAGATCGCCGACCTGCGGCGGGAGTTGGCCCGCTTGGCCGAGCGGAACGTCATCCGCGGCGCCGGCGAGCCGAGGGTTCAGGTGGGGCCGTCGCCCCTGGAGCAGGTGCAATTAGCGCTGGAGCGGTGGTGGGGACTGCCGGTGCCCGACAGCGCGTCGGCCATCCCACGCCTCCGCTCCTTCCGCGACTTCTACATCCTGACCACAGGCGACGCGGAGATGCGCGGCGCGTTCGCGCCGGAGCGAGTGCAATTGGCGAACGCCACGACCACCACGATGGCCGAACTCACCCGCAACGTCCTGAACAAGGCCATCGCTTACCGCTGGGAGACGCTGGGCAAGGCAGGCTACCTCTGGTGGGAGAAGATCTGCCACCACGAGGACTTTGAGACGCTCCAGCAGGTTTCCTGGGTCAGCGTTGGGGGCTTCGGCGACCTTCCCGACGTAGCCGAGGGCGCGGCCTACCAGGAACTGACCTGGGACGACGCGCGAGAGACGGCCGATTGGGCCAAGATGGGCGGCTACATCGGCCTAACCTTGGAGATGATAGATCGCGATCAGGGCCAGCGCATTCGCGCCATCCCGGCCGCGCTGGCGACGGCGGCCCTGCGCACCCTCAGCAGCAAGGTGAGCAGCCTCTTCACCGCGAACTCCGGCGTGGGTCCTACCCTGGCCGACGGCCTCGCGCTCTTCCATGCCAACCACGGCAACCTCGGCACGAGCGCCCTCAATTCCACTTCCTGGGAGGCGGCCATCGCGGCCATGTTCAAGCAGACGGAGGCGAACTCCGGCAAGCGGCTGGGCATCCGCCCGCGTTTCCTCCTGGTTCCCATAGAACTGGAGAAGGCTGCGTTGCAACTGGTCGGCTCCGACGTGGAGCCAACCTCCAACGCCTTCTACGCCAACGTGCGCGCCGGGACGGCGAGCGTCCTCGTCCCGCCAGAGTGGACCGATGAGAACAACTGGGCCGCCGCTGCGGATCCCGAGGTCCTGCCGGGCATCGGCATCGGCTATCGCTTCGGGCGCGTGCCGGAGGTTTTCATCGCCGACGGCGAACTCCTGGGCAGCATGTTCACCAACGATGAGATGCGCCTGAAGGTGCGTTTCCTGGTAGCGGTAGGTGTCATCAACTACCGCGCGCTCTACAAGGCGAACGTCGCGTGAGGTAGCCCTTCTTCCTTGCCCCCTTTGCGTCCCCTCCTCTCCCTGGACGCGGGGCGAGGAGGGGACAAGGAGCGGGGAGAGGTCTGGTAAGGAGAAACCCCATGAGCAACCTGAGCACCTTGCGTGCGCGCGTGGCCTCGCTTCTCAAAGACGCCGGCCATGCGCTCTGGACGACGGGCGAACTGGACGACGCCATCCGCCGCGCTTTGCATCGCTACTCCGAGATGCGTCCTCAGGAACTGGTGGCCACGCTGACCCTTGCCGACGCCGGACGAGAGATCCCCCTGACGGGCATCAGCGGCCTCTTGCGCCCGCTGCGGGTTTGGTATCCTTATTCCGCGTCGGAGCCCGGGTATCCACCGCGCTGGGTCCCGTGGGACCTGCACGGCCCGGCGACCCTCTTCCTGGACGTCGCGGAGGAGCCGCAGGCAGGCGAAGAGGTGCGCCTCTTCTACGCGGCCTTGCATACGATAGAAGGGCTGGATGCGGCAGCGGCCACCACCGTGCCTTTGGACGACGAGGAGACGATCGTCTTGGGCGCGGCGGGCTACGCGGCCCTGGCCCGCGCGGCCTACGCCACCGAGGCGGTAACCCTCTCGCGAGAGACGGCGGCCCAGTGGCGCGCCTGGGCCGAGGCGCGCCTGGCGGAGTTTGAAGCGAGGATTCGCCCTCGCTACGAGCCCGCGCGCTGGGCAATGTGGCCGTGAGGCAGGACGGCGGTGAGCCATGTTAACCCTATCCTCTACCATCCTGGCGGCCCAGCGGCAAACGACGCCGCCTCCGGCGACGGTGCGGCTGGTGGTGCGCGACCTGTGGAACCGCTGGGCTCCCCTCTTCAACGCCGGAGAGGCGAACCTGAACCAATCCGCCGCGTGTTGGGACGCGACCCGTTCCCGTCCCTTCCGCGCCCGGGTGGACGCTGCCGGCTGCCTGCAAACCCAGGTCGTGGCCGACATGGCGAGCGAGGCTCAGTGGGAAACCTGGACGACGCGGCAGACGGGCGTTTACCCGACCGACGTGGCCTGCTCCGAAGGCGGCGGGGCCCTGCGCGTCTTTTACCTGCGGCGGGAAGGCGCCGGCGCGCCTTACACCTGGCGGGTCAAATACATAGAGTCCACCGACGGCGGCGCTACCTGGAGCATGGAGCAAGAGGTGGAGTCCGCCTCTCATGCCGACCCCTACGGCGGCCTGGCTTCGCCCACCGCCGGCGTTTTAATCATGCAGCGGCCGGAGGGCGTCGTCCGTTTGCGTCGCTACGTCTCCGGTTCCTGGAGCGCGCCTGAGGACTGGGCAGGCTCCCCCACGGCGGGGGCCGGCGTCGCCGCCGTCGGCAACGAGGAGGAACTTTACTGTCTGGTCGCCGGCACCTTCGCGGGTGCGAAGCGTCTACGCCTCGCGTCGTGGCTGGTGGGCGATGGCTGGGCCGATGGAGGCGACCTCGCGCCTATCGGCTCCACCCAGGCCAACTTCGCCATTTGCTGGCCTACCATCGCCCGCAGCCCGTCCGACGAGTATGTGTTGGGCTGGGTGGAGGACATCAACGCGGGCGGGCTGGACAGCGCGGTGCAAGTTCTGACGACGGCCTACCTGCAAGCGGGCGAGACGCAGGCGCGCCTTTCTCCTGACTTGTCCGTCCATCAGACGACCCCTCGGCGCGCCAACGTGATCTACGATGTCGTGAACGGGCGCTGGCTCCTCTGCGGCGAGGTCGGCATTCACGCCGCCACCGCCTACGGGCCGTCGGTTGCCGGCAAGAACCTGATCCTGGATGGCGTGACCGACTATCGCTGGCACGGCTCGCGCCAGGGCGCCTCCTGCGAGGTAGAGGTCCACGACCCGACGCGGACGCTCGCCGGCTGGGAGAGGGGCGCACTGCGTCCCCTGGCGATGCTCGTATTGGAACGGGGGTATGTGACGGCCTCCGGCGCCGAGCGCGCCCCGGCGCCGCCCTTCTTCCTGCTGGCCGCGGGCTATCGGCGAGATGGCCGCCGAGAGCGCTTTCACCTCGTGGCCGCCGACGCCCGGCGTCTCCTGAGCCTCTGGCGCGCGCCCCACACCTACCAGTGGGAAGACATCGGCATCGCGCTGTTGGCGCAGCGCCTGGTGCGCCTGGTCGGCCCCTGGGGGCTGAGTTACGACGGCACCAATGCCAGGTGGGATACCCGCCTCTCCACCTTTGCCATCGCCCCCGGCGAGACGCTCCAATCCGCGCTGATCCGACTCCTCTCCCTGGTGGGCGCTACGCTCCTCTGGCAAGCCCAGGATGCTTACCCTTACGGCCAATGGGTCGCGCCCATCTGGGCCGACGCGCCCGGCGAGAGCGTTTATGCCTACGAATGGGCCTCCGATGACCCCGCACGCCAGCCCTATTATGCGGATTGGCTGACCTCCGGCCTGCCGACGAACACCCAGGTGCGCGCCTTCGGCCCAGGCGCGGGGACGCACTACAGCGGCGGCGCCGCATCGGAACTGGTGGGACGCGACCTCTACGCCTTCGCCTTCACGCGCCACCTGGATACGGCAGACGAACTCCAAGGCTTGGCCGCCGGCATCTGGCAGGCGGGGCAGGCGACGCGCGCGGGCGGCTATTTCATCTCGCATCCCAACGTGGGGTTGCAGGTGGGCGATGTCGTCAGCCTCTACGATGGCGCGCTGGGCTACAACCCTATCACCCGCCGCGTCGTAGGCATCACGGAACGCTACAGCGCCGAGACGGGAGCGTATGAGCAGAGGGTGGAGGTAGAGGACACATGAGAAGAACGCCCCCCTTTCCCACCGCGGTAGAAGGCTTCGTTGCTAACGGGAGGAGAACCGACCATGCTGGAGCGTGGTGAACTGATCTCGTTCAACAGCAGCGCTTGGACGGCGACGGTGCGGCTATGGAACTCCGCCGCGGTCGTCCTCACGGGCATCCCCGTCGCCCATCATATCTCTCCGGGTTTGCTGGTAGCCGGCGCCCAGGTGGGCCTTCTCGTCCTGGACCCCACAAACCCAGGCGATGCCATCCTGGTCGCCGTTTACGCCTCTACGCCGCCCGCCTTCGTCACCGGCGCGTGGAAGGCGCTGGGGCTGGACACGGAACGCTTCAGCCGCTACGCGCCCCCCGCCTCGCCCCACGCCTACGATTTGGAGTTCGCGGTGGCGGCCAACCCCTTCACGCCCGTCGCGCCCTGGTACGTCTTGCGCTCGGGCACGACCCTTTTCAACACGACGACGCGCAAGGGATGGCTGGACACGGGCTTCAGCAGCGGCCAAAGCGGGGAGCACGTCCTCGGCCTCCTCTCGGCCGGCACCCTGCCCAACACCTTGCGCGCCGTCGTGCATTACTGGCCCAACGTCCGCGATGCCGCCCACAACGGCCTGGAGTTTCGCGCCTACAACCGCCGCTGCCCCACCTCCGGCGGCTTCAAGGTCAACGGTGTGGTCTCGGGCACGACCGTCCCTTACGACAACGGCGCCGGCGGCGACCCGGCAGGCGAGGCAAACCTCTACGCCAACATGACCCTTTTCAACCTGACCCAGGGGAAGATGGCGGTGATCCAAGCGGTCAACCCGGCGAACAACACCCTCACCGTCACGGCGGCGGGGGATGTCGCCGGTTGGGCCGACAACGACGACCTGGCGACCGGCAATTGGATCGGTTGGCAGTTGCACTCCGACGGCGCCGGCGGCCTGCAACTGCGCGCCCGCAAGGAGATCAACGGCGCCCTCACCAACCTAGCCTCGCTGGGTGGACAGCCCTACAACTATTTCCTGGCCCTGGTGGTCAGCGGCGCCTTCGGCGTCCGTTTCCAGTGGGGAAACGCCGATACCCCCGGTTCGCCGATCCTTTACACCGACCCGGATACGCAGTTCGCCTCGGCCTTGCGCTACCTGACCCTGCACTGGGCCGGCAGCAGCGCGACCGGAGAGGAATACTACGTGGACTACGTGCGGCTGGGGTGAGCCGTCCGCCGGATCGGAATGAGCCGGCGAAGCCTACGCCTCGGCCAAGGCCTCTATCACGCGGAAGGGGTCGCTGGAGACGACGCTGGCTGCGTAGAGTTCCATAGCGCCGATGTCCGCGGTGCGGTTCAGCGGGTCGCCCCGATCCACGACGCGCAGGATGGCGGGGAAGCCGCTCCAATCCTCCGGTGCGGGCGCGAGGGGCGGCAGGTAAAGGGCCACGTTGAAACTGCGCACGCCCAGCCGGTCAATGTAGCAGCGCAAGACGCGATGGAGCGCGCCCTTCAGGTCCTCGTCCAGCCCGTCGGCGATGAGGAGGACCTCCTTCTCTTTGATGGGGGTCAGCGAGGCGAGGACGCGCGTGCTCCCCCATGTCAACGTCAGCCCGAGCGCGCGGTGCGCCTCAAAGAGGTCTTGGAAGTAGTTGCGGCCGTGGGTCAGGCGATAGTTGACGCCGGCGCGTCGCCAGGCTTCCACGCGGGCGTAATGGAGGCCGCGCGTCATCGTCATCTGCGCGTGGCCGTGCAAGATGGACGCGCCCGCCTTCCAGAGGCAGTTCCACATGAAGAAGAAGTAGCGCGCGTCGGGGTCTTCCGCGTGCGCGCGTCGGGCCCACTCCCACGCGGTATCCAGGTAGTCGGATACCGCCTCGGCGTCAAAGGCGAGGGGATAGGGTTCGTCAAAGACGACGACGCCGTGGTAGCCGTCGTATTTGGCGATGTTGCTGGCCGTGATGCAACGCTTGCCTCGCACGCGGCCGAAGGAATCGGCGGGCGTACCGGTGAGGGGCGTGGCGAAGGGGCCTTTGAGTTTGGCCCGGATCTCCGCCTCCAGATCGCCGCTGACCTTCGCCTCCATCGGGCGGCTGGCCCGCAGGCTGTTGAAGAGCGCGCCCTCCAGGGTCCACAGGTTGGTTACTTTCACGATGGTCTGTGCCAGGGTCGCCTCTAGCGAGCCGAAGAAGCCGCGAATCCAATCTTGCATCTCCGGCGGCGGGTCTACGACGCCGACGCTCGTGCTGATGTGAAAGAGCGCGCGCGTGCGGGCCTTCTCCAGTGCCGGCAGCGCGTCCACCAGCGCGCTAAGGTGAGCGATGTCTTTCCGTGTCGTCGCGTTGTCCATGACCAAATCCAGGTGTATGCTAAGGGTCGTCTCAGGAAGGGTCCTTTTCGCCGCGGGCGGCCTCGTACTCCTCCAGGGGCCGGGCCGGCGTCTTCGTCGCCAGGGCGCGGTAGTAGAGGTCCACGTATTTGCGGGCCGACGCGTCCCACGAGAAGTCGGCGCTCATCCCCCGCAGTTGCAGCCGCCGCCAGAGGTCTCGGTGCTTGTAGGTCTCCGCGGCCCGCACCAGGGCCGTGTAGAGGGCCATCGGGTCATACGGCCCGAAGGTGAAGCCGTTCCCTTCGCCGGTCAGGGGGTTGAAATCCTTCACCGTGTCGGCCAGGCCGCCCGTGGCGCGCACCACCGGCACGCTCCCGTACCGCATGGCGATCATCTGCCCCAGCCCGCAGGGCTCGTAGCGGGAGGGCATCAGGAACATGTCGGAGCCGGCGTAGATGCGTTGGGCCAACGGCGTGTTGAAGGTGAGGAAGACGGCCACCTGCTCTGGGTAGCGCGCGGCAAGTCCTTGGAACAATTCATGGTAGCGTTGCTCACCCGTGCCCAGAAGGACGAACTGCGCGCCCAGGATGCGGACAAGGGGGTCCATGATCGCGCTGATGAGGTCAAACCCCTTCTGGTCGGCCAGGCGCGAGATGGCGCCGATGAGGGGGACGTCGGGCCTTTCGGCCAGGTTGGCTTCGCGTTGCAGCGCGGCCTTGTTGGCGGCCCGTTTGTCCAGCGAGTACATGTCAAAGTTGGCCGCGATGTAAGGGTCGGTGGCAGGGTTGAGTACGGCGGTGTCAATCCCGTTGAGAATGCCGAAGAGGCGGTCGCGGCGGTCGCGCAGGATCGGATCTAACCCCTCTCCCAACTCTTTAGTCAGGATCTCCTGGGCATAGGTCGGGCTGACGGTGTTGATGATGTCGGCGAAGAGGATGCCCCGCGCCATCATGTCCACCACCTCGTTGATGTGAGGGGCTACGTCCGGGTGCGCAATGAAGCCGTGATCGGCCAGGCCCGCGATCTCTAGCACGCGATAGCCGAAGATGCCCTGGTAGGCCAGGTTGTGGATGGTGTAGACGGTCGCGATGTGGCCCAGGAGGGGGTCGTTGGTGTAAATTGTCTTCAGCCAGTTGGCAACGATGGCTGTGTGCCAGTCGTTTAGGTGGATGACATCGGGAACCCAGTTCAGGTAACGACACATCTCCAGCGAGGCGCGAGCAAAGAATATGAAGCGCTCCGCGTCGTCGGGATACATGTAGATGCCGTCGCGATCGTAGTACTTCGCGTTGTCCACGAAATAGACCGGCACGCCGTCAATGTGCCCTTGATAGAGGGTGGCCGGTTCGG
>DAOTYP010000133.1:0-9470 GCA_034434975.1 Anaerolineae bacterium
CCTGAGAACTCGCTGGGGAAGCGCTGCAGCGCCTCCGCAGGGAGCCTAACGACCTCCAGCAGACGCCGCACCTCTGCCGCGCGCTCGCCGAGCGAACCGACGTTGTGGATGTCCAGCGGCTCCCGGATGATCTCCTCTACCGTGAGGCGCGGGTCCAGTGCGGCGAACGGGTCCTGAAAGACCATTTGCATCTCACGGCGAACCTTCCGCAGGGCATCCCCGTCTAGCCTGGTGATGTCCTGCCCGTTGAAGCGGATCTGGCCGCTGGTCGGCTCGTAGAGGCGCATGATGGTGAGCCCCAGGGTGGATTTGCCGCACCCCGACTCACCGACGATCCCGACCGTTTCGCCTTCGTAAACGGAGAGGTTGACACGATCCACCGCTACCAACCGCAGCCGCCGCTGGCCAAAGAACCCCCGTCGCACGGGAAAGCTCTTCACCAGCTCTATGGTTTGAAGGAGGGGTTCAGGCATGGGGCAGCCCTCCCGCCTGGGCGACCCAGCAGGCGCTGGTATGGCCCGGTGAAACCTCAACCAAAGGGGGACGCTCCGCCGCGCAGCGCGAGACTCGGTAGCGACAGCGCGGCTCAAAAGGACAACCGACGATCTCTCCTACCAGGGCCGGCGGCGCGCCCTCAATCGTGGTCAATCGCTCCGGCCAAGCGCGCAAGCGAGGGATGGAAGACATGAGCGCCTGGGTGTAAGGGTGCTGCGGCTCCCGGAAGATCTCGCGCACAGGCCCGTTCTCCACGATGAAGCCGGCGTACATGACCGCTACCTGGTTGGCCATTTCTGCGATAACTCCCAGGTCATGGGTGATGATGATGACAGAGGTGCCGATCTCCTCCTTCAGGTCTCGGATGAGGTCCAAGATCTGCGCCTGGATCGTTACATCCAAGGCGGTGGTCGGTTCGTCGGCGATCAAAAGTTGCGGGCGGCAGGCCACGGCCATGGCTACCATGACCCGTTGACGCATGCCACCGGAGAATTGGTGTGGGAAGTCCCGGAGGCGCTGGCGAGCCTCTGGGATGCCGACGCGCTCCAGAAGGTGCACCGCTTGCTCCTTGGCCTCCCTGTCCGACAGGTGGCGATGCTGCTTCAGAGGCTCCATGAGTTGGTAGCCGATGGAGAGGACCGGGTTCAGGGAGGTCATGGGGTCCTGGAAGACCATGGAGATGCGGTTGCCGCGGATGTTCTGCATCTCCGTCCGGCTGAGGGTGAGGAGGTCGCGCGGCGAGCCGTTCTCATAGAAGAGGACCTGGCCGCCCACGATGCGCCCTGGCGATTCAATCAGGCGCATGATGGAAAGCGCCGTCACGCTCTTCCCGCAGCCCGATTCGCCGACGACGCCGAGGACCTCCCCCTCACGCACGGTGAAGGAGACGCCGTTGACCGCGTAAACCGTCCCCTGGACCAGTTGAAAGATGGTTTTGAGGTCTTTCACCTCTAAAAGGGTCTTGCTCATGGGCCAGGCCGTCAGGAGAGAGTTAGAGACTTAAGGGGTGTATGGATGCGCTTGACATCCATACACCCCTGACCTCGGGTCGCGCGCAGTTTACATCATTGAGCCACGCCAGGAACGCGTGCGGCTCAGTCGGTGCGCTTGCGCCACTGATCTACGTCGTTCCGAATGTACATCTGGAAGCGGGAGATGTCCAGGTAGCGGAAGACGACGTTGCCGTCCTTGTCCGGGTGGATGCCGGTGATGTACGGCCACCAGACCTGGAAGATGACCTGATGGCTGAGGAAGATGGCGCCCACGTCCTCCACCAGGATCCGCTCCGCCTCTTGGTACATGGCGATGCGCTTCTGCTCATCTACCTCTTTGCCCGCCGCCGTGACCAGTTCGTCAAACTTGTCGTTCTTCCAGGAATGGCGAGGGGAGCCCTTCTCGTTGACGCTGCGCCACAGCGCGGTCAGCATGTTGGAGGGATCCAGGTAGTCGTACTCGTAGGGGCCCTTGTAGATCATCATGGAGTGCTCGGCCCGCTTCTGACCCCAGACGCCGCCCTCCAACTGGGTCAGGTTGACCTTGATCCCCAAGTTGCGCTCCCACTGGTCCTTGACGAACTCCAATTCCGGATCGCGGCCGTTGGAGTACATCTCCAGCACCAGTTGCTTGCCGCTGGCATCCTTGCCGTCCGGGTAGCCGGCCTCGGCCAGGAGGGCCTTGGCCTTCTCCACGTCGTAGTTCTGCACCGACTTCAGTTCCGGATTGTAGGCCGGGAAGCCGGGCGGAAGCATGGAGTAGGCGGGGACCGTCGCGCCGTTCATCACTTGCGCGCTCAGCGTGTCGCGATCAATGGCGTGCGAGAGGGCCTGGCGCAGCTTCTTGTTGTTCAGCGGCGGGTTCATGGTGTCCAGCGCCAGGTAGGCGGTCTGGAAGTTGTTGAAGAAGCGAAGGTAGGGGTTCAGTTTGGGATCGGTCCGGACGCGGGCCACCTCCGGCGCCGATAGGACCGGCACAAGATCAACTTCCCTGTTCAACCAGAGGGGGAAGGCCGAAGTGGTGCTGTGATCCAACACCACCCGCTGTATGCCCGGCTTGTGGGGGCCGTTGTAGTAGGGGTTGGGCTCCCAGACCATCCGCTTGTTGTGCTCCCACTTCACCAGTTTGTAGGGGCCGCAAGAGACGAAGCCTTCCAGCGTGTCGGCCCAGTGCTCGGGGTCCTTCTCTGCCTTGTGCTTGGGCGCTGGCGTTGCGGCCTGGTAAGCGAGCAAGCCCGGCAGGTGGGGGACAGGCCCACCCTCGCCGTAGAAGCGGACGGTGCGATCATCCAACGCGACGACGCCGACCTCTTCGGGCCCAGCCTTCCCTTCCTTGTGGGCCCTGACGCCCTTGATGTCGTAGTAGAACCAAACCCAAGGAGTATCCAGTTTGGGGTTGGAGAGGTGGCGATAGGTGAACACGAAGTCGTGGGCGGTAATGGGCACGCCGTCGCTCCATTTCGCGTCTTTGCGGATCGTGAAATCCCAGTACTCCGCGTTGGGCCCGGCCTTGTACGATTCGGCCAGCGCCGGCACTAGGTTCTGGTTCTCATCCCGACGGAGGAGCGGCTCCGTACCGAAGTTCAGGGCTGCGGCCGCGTTGTAGATGTCCCGCGCCACGTCCAGGTGTCGCGGCTCGCTGAAGGTAGAATAGTGTACCTGTTTTTCCAAGGGCGCGGCGTCGGGGGGCAACTGCCGACCGTGAGCGGTGATCACAGGCGGCGGCGGGGTAGGGGTGACCATCTTCTGCACCTCTTTGGTCACCACCTTCTCAACCACTACCGTCTTCTCCACCGGCTTCTCCACGACCTTCTCCACCGGCTTCTCCACAATGACGGTCTCTTTGATGACCTGGGGGGTAGGGGTCGCGCAGGCGGCCAGGGCCGCTGCGCCGGCGGCGATACCGGTCAGCCTCACAAACTCTCGGCGTGAGACTCTCTTGGGAACGTCCATCGCTTGTCCTCCTTAGAGTGTAGTAGGGGATAGAGGATGCGGGCTTTCGCTCAACCGGTAAAGGCGTGCTCTTTTGGCGCTCTTTCACCTCCTTTCCGATGATGACGCAGGGGGCCGGCGAGGCCGAGGGGGGGGTACGGCATAAGGCATCGCCGGCCTCTTAGGGGACCTTCCTTAAAGAAAGGTGCCGAACGTGGACCTGACGGGGCTCTCCTCACGTCAAGCCGTATGCATTATATCAAAACATCATGTATTCTGTCAAGATATATATGTGTTGCGTTTTGTTACGTTGACAGCTGGCTGCGTAGCGGCTAGGCCGCTGCACGATCGGTGGCGCGTCCCCCTCTACATCGCCGGCCTCCAAGGAGAAAATGTGCTCGTGTCCCATGGCTCTACACCGGCGGCAGTTTGTAGCCGGCTATGATCTGGCGCATGGGTTGTAGGTCTTCCTCGGTCCGGCGGGCAGCGGCAAGGGCTGGGATCTCTACCTCCAACCGCTCTGGCGCGCAAGGCTGCCCCGGCGCCGTCGTTGGAACCTTTCAGATCGCCTCTTCCTGCCAGGTGCCGTGAGATGATGTTTTATGGTCTTATTAAGACCATGATACCACGCCTTCCCTCGTTTGTCAAGGGGGCAGGTGGCGGGGTCGGCGGCATATCGGGCGGGCCAGGCGAAGCGGTTCAAGGTGGAGCGAAAATATGGTGAGGCGAAGCGTTGGGGGGGCTAGGGCATCTTCCCCTAACTTTTGGGGTTATTGCTCATGAGGTCCTCTGTGTGTAGGAGACGCAGGAAAGGAAACCGGCCA
This sequence comes from Anaerolineae bacterium, assembly GCA_034434975.1. Taxonomy (GTDB): domain Bacteria; phylum Chloroflexota; class Anaerolineae; order JADYZS01; family JADYZS01; genus JADYZS01. Next base: position 4,244 of record DAOTYP010000133.1, read on the forward strand.
GGGCCAGACGCAGGGGAGAAGGCGAAGAAATGGGGACGATTCTAAGGCGAGCCTATCGGCTGCCTGACATCGGCTTTTCCCTCTTCTCAGGCTACAATCGGCAGGGCTCTATGGCCTGATGGCCACCACACCGCGCGAATGCCCCTGGGGCGACTCGAACGCCCGCACATGGCTCCGGAGGCCACTGCTCTATCCACTGAGCTACAGGGGCATCTAAGTTAAGATTACCACAAGATGGGCCTTTAGGCAAACTAAACCATATTCCACTAGGAGGTGATACATGGCCGAGACAGCGTTGGCTCGCCCCAAGGCCGCGGCAGGAGGGTTGGCCGTGCTCTCGTGGGCCCTCTACGATTTCGCCAATACCATCTTCTCCATGAACATCGTGTCCCTTTACTTCTCCCTCTGGGTCGTCAACGACATGGGAGGGCGGGACATCCACTACTCCACGGCCAACAACATCTCCATGCTTCTGTTGATCCTGACCGCGCCGCTGTTGGGCTCCCTCTCCGACCAGGCGAGGCGGCGCATGCCCTTCCTCATCGCCAGCACCTTCGTTTGTGTCCTTTTTACCGGCCTTTTGGGTCTCGGCGGGCTTACCCTCTCCTTGGCCTTTTTCGTCATCGCCAACTACGCCTTCCAGGCAGGGCTCATCTTCTACGACAGCCTCCTTCCGGCCGTCAGCACCGAGGCGAGCCGGGGCAAAATCTCCGGCCTGGGCATCGGGCTGGGCTACCTAGGCTCCTTCACCGGCGTCGCCACGGGCCTCCTGATCGTGGGCACCTATGGCAAGGTGGCGGTTTTTCGCCTCTCGGCCGTTCTTTTCCTCTTGTTTGCCCTGCCCTGTTTCCTGTTCGTGCGGGAGCGGGCGGCGGGCGAGGGCCGACTCCGCATCGGTTGGCATACCTTGCGCGCAGGCTTCAGCCAAACCGTCCGCACGTTGCGCCATGCGCGCGCGTATCCTGGCCTCTTGCGCTTCCTGATCGGCCACTTCTTCTACACCGATGCCGTGAACACGGTCATCCTCTTCATGTCGGTTTACGTGGTCAACGAGGTGGGGTTCAGCGAGGGAGCGGCGCAGGTTTTCCTCCTTTTTGCCATCACTATGGCCGCGCTCGGCTCCTTCGGCTGGGGCTTCGTCGTGGACCGCATCGGGCCTAAGCGCAGCCTCAACCTGGTGCTGATCTTGTGGATGACGGTCTTTGCCCTGGCCGTGATCTTGGCGGTGTGGGTGGATGCTCCCTCGGCCTTCTGGCTGGTCGGCGCGCTGGCGGGGATTGCCCTGGGCGGCACTTGGGCCTCCGATCGGGTTTACATGTTGCGCTTGTCGCCGCCTCGGCACCTGGCCGAATTCTACGGGCTCTACAGCATGGCGGGCCGCTTTGGCCAGTTGATCGGCCCCTTCGCGTGGGGAGTGGTGGTGAACGTGCTGGCTTGGGGGCGCCCCGCGGCGGTGGTAACCCTTCTGATCTTCGTCGCCATTGCCTTTGTCATCTTGCAGGCCGTCAGCGACCGGCCGCGCGAGTGGCCTGCAGAGTTGCAGGCCGAGTAAGCCGGCGCTTCCCGCCAACGCGCCTCTCTTAGACAAAGCGGTCGGGGATGTGATATACTCCGTGCCATCGGGTGGAACTATGCCTCGTCGGAGCGTGGCCGTCCTCGCCGTCATCCTTGCTGGCGCGATCCTCCTGGCCGTGATCGGCGGGCTGGCGTTGGTCGCTTCCCAACTCTTGTCCCCCCAGGCGGTCGCGCCGCCTCTGGCCTGGGCCGATCCCCTGGCCGTGGTGGATGTGGCGCGCCTCGCGCCTGACGTGGCCTTGCGCTCCCTCGCGGGCGAGCCGGAGGACGTTACCGCCGAGCAGGCCCTGCGCGTCGGCGAGTGGGAGACGGCCTATGCGAGCATCGTGTACAGCGCGAGCATGGACGATACCCGCCGGGCCGGGCTCCTCCTGCTGCTGGCCGACCGTTACATGGCGGTCGGCAATCCAGCGCGCGCGGCTCTCTGCGCCTACCAGACCTACGACATCGCGGCCTTGAGCCCCGCCCTAAACGATCTCACGCGGGCCGAGGTCAGCCTGCGGGCGGCGGCCATCTGGCGAGGGACGGGCCACACAGACCTGGCGCGCCTGGCGCTGGAGCAGGCGACCTACGTCGCCGGCGGCAGCCTGACGCTGCAGCCCGCGCAACGGCGCAGCCTCTGGGAGGAGGTCGCCTCCCATTACCGCGCCCTGGGCGATGCGGAGGCGGCGGAGCGGGCGCGCGCTCGCGCCGAGAAGCCGGAGCCGTCCCGCGCTGGCCCCCGCGCGGCCGGGCTGGTGCTCGCAGCCTTGCCTGCGCCGGAGCCGACCTCGCCGGAGGTGAATCAGGCGGTTCTGGAACGGCAACGCCGGGCCCTCGTGATCATTGAGCGGCTGACCGCAGACCTGAGCGCGGATGTGGGGCCGGAAGCCGCCGACCTGGGCGAGTATCTGCGGCGCGAGGACGCGGCGCGTCAGGCCCTTTACGCTCAGGTCATCGCCGGGCCCGAATTGGGGCCGCGCGCAGGCGCCGCCCGCGCGCGCGTCCGCTGGCTCACGCTCAAATGGCGGGTGGCGCAGCGCGCCTATGGCCTGAGCCTGGTTCCCGAATGGGAAGCCTCCCTGCCGGCCATCCGCGCCGATCTGGCCAGGGCTTATGAGGATGCCTACGAACTGCGGCTGGATCAGATCACGGCCTTGCCCGACGCGGCCGAGGTGCGGCGCGGCCGTTTGGAGGCCCTGCGGGAACTCACGTTGCAAGGGCGGTTGGGCCTTTACCCGGACTTCCCCTGGGAGGCGAAGGCCCTCGCCCTGGATGAGGCGGTAGAGGAACTCCGTCTGCATGGGCAGTTAGGGGGCCTGGCGCTGCGCAGCCGCGGCGAGGGCCTGGCGCGCATCTTCATCCTGGAGGAGAGTCGGTAGGTGAGGGCAAGGCCGCAAGGGCGATGATGAGCGCCTCTCCTTCTCGTCCTGCTCGGGCCGGACAGGTGGCCCGCGCCGCAGGCACCGTGATGATCCTCTTCGTCGCCAGCCGCCTGGCAGGCCTCGCGCGCGAGATCGTCATCGGCGCGCGCTTCGGCACCGGCGCCGAATTGGACGCCTATCTGGCAGCCTTTCGCCTTCCCGACCTCCTCTTTCAACTCCTGGCAGGGGGGGCGCTGGCCTCCGCCTTCCTCCCCACCTTCAGCGGCTACCTGGCCCACGACGACCGCGCGGGGGCCGATCACCTGGCCAGCGCCGTCATCAACCTCCTTCTGCTGACGCTCGCCGCGCTGGCCGGCCTCGCCGCGCTGCTGGCCCCGTTCCTGGTGCGGACGGTGATCGCGCCGGGCTTCAGCCCAGAGCAGCAGGCCCTCACCGCCGGCCTCATGCGCGGGATGCTCCTCTCCACCATCGCTTTCGGCGTCAGCGGCGTCGTGATGGCGATGCTCAACGCCCATCAACATTTCCTCTTGCCCGCGCTGGCGCCCGTGATCTACAACCTGGCCATCATCGCGGGGGCGTGGTTTCTGGCCCCCCGCTGGGGCGTGCGCGGGCTGGTGATGGGCGTCGTCGCGGGCGCAGCCGGGCATCTCCTGGTGCAGACGCCGGAGTTGGCGCGGCGGGGTTGGCGTTGGTCGCCCGTGTTGGGGTGGAGGGAGGCGGGGGTGCGCGAGGTGGGCCGGCTCATGGCGCCGCGCGTGGTAGGGCTGGCGGCGGTGCAACTCAACTTCCTGGTGAATACCATCCTCGCCTCCGGCCTTGCGCCGGGGAGCCTGGCTGCGCTCAACTACGCCTGGCTCCTCATGCTGCTGCCCCAGGGGATCGTGGCCCAAGCCATCGCCACCGCCGCGTTCCCCACCTTCGCGACCCAGGCCGCGCGCGGCCAGCGCGCCGAGTTGCGTGCGACCCTCTCCTCCACCCTGCGGAGCATCGCCTTCCTGGCGATCCCGGCCAGCGTGGGGCTGATCGTCCTGCGCGAGCCGCTCATTCGTCTCCTCTTGCAGCGGGGCGCGTTTGACGAGCGCTCTACGGCGGCGGTGGCCTACGCGCTCACCTTCTATGCGTTGGGCCTGGTGGCCCACTCGGTGGTGGAGGTCGTGGCGCGCGCCTTCTACGCCCTGCATGACACCCGCACGCCGGTCGTGGTCGGCCTGGTGGCGATGCTGGGCAACGTCCTCCTGAGCCTCCTGCTGATCGGCCCCTTGAGTTTCGGCGGCCTGGCCCTGGCGAACACGTTGGCGACGACGGGTGAGGTGGTCGCCCTCCTCCGACTGGCGCACAGGCGGGTGGGGGGATTGGAAGGGCCTCGGCTCAGGGCGACGGCGTTTCGCAGCCTCCTGGCCAGCGGCGCGATGGCCTTGGCGCTGGGCGGTTGGGTGAGGCAGATGGGTGGGGGAAGCGCCTGGATCGTCGGCGGAGGAGGGCTGGCCCTGGGCGCCCTGGTGTACGGCGGCGTGGCCTTCGTCGTCGGCGCGGAGGAGTTGGGCGAGGCCACGAGGTTGGTCCGACGACGGGGGCCTGCCTCCCCCTCAGGCCCCTCCGCGTGAGGGGGAAGGGCCTCGCAGCAGGAAGCGCCAAGGGACGGTGCGCGCCCTTTCGTCGCCGCGTACGCCGACGCGCGGCGTGGCGATGACCTCGGCAGCGGGCACGGGCGCATCGGCCTCTATGAAGAGTTCCTCGCCCTCGCACAGGTCCGCGCCGTTCTGGGCGCGGGTGATGGCCAGGGCCTGGCAAAGGCGGCCTGGCCCGTTGGTCAATTGACGGTCGGGCGAGCGGCGCCGCGCCCGCATCTGCGCCAGCCCCTCCAGCGGCTCCAGCGCGCGGATCAGCACCGCCGCCGGAAAGCCCTCCGCCTCCGTCACCACGTTCAGACAATGATACATTCCGTAGATGAAATAGACGTAGGCATAGCCTGGGGGGCCGAACATGACCGCGTTGCGAGGCGTGCGCCCGCGGGCGGCGTGGCTGGCCCGGTCGTCGTGGCCCACGTAGGCTTCCACCTCCACGATCCGACCTGCCAGCCGTTCCCCGTCCAACACCCGCACTAGGCGCTGGCCCAAGAGGCCGCGCGCTACCTCCAGCGTCGGTCGGGCATAGAACTCCCTGGCCAGGCGCGCCGCGCTCCCACCTACGGCCGGCAGGAAGATGTAAAGGGTGTCGCCGTCGCGCACGGGCATCGTCGCCGCCTCCCGCCACGGCACGATGCGATCGTTGAGGAAGAGGTTGTAGGG
>DAOTYP010000134.1:0-10524 GCA_034434975.1 Anaerolineae bacterium
CTACGTCGGCTCCGGCGGCTTCGGCTGGACGCATGAGCTGCCGCAACCTGATTTCAGGGGCCAGGTGCGCACCTGCGACATGTGGGGCTTCGCTGAGAGCCAAGAGACCGTCCTCGTTTCGCCGCAGATGTTTGCCGAGTTCGTCTTCCAGTATCAGTTGCCGATCTTGGAACGGTTCGGGCTGAATTGCTACGGATGTTGCGAGCCTTTGGATAAACGCTGGCACATCGTGGAGAAGATACCCCGTCTGCGTCGCGTCTCCATGTCTCCCTGGGTCAACATCCCAGCGATGGCCGAGAGGCTGGGGGATCGCTTCATTTTTTCCATGAAGCCGAACCCTGTAGATTTGGCGGTTCCGCATTTTGACGAGGAGGAGATCCGGGCCAACTTGCGCGAGGCCCTGCGCGCGACCCGCAACTGTCGTGTGGAAGTGATCATGAAAGACAACCACACCATCGCCAACGACCCGCGGCGCGTGATCCGCTGGGTGCAGATCGCCCGCGAGGAGGCGGAGGCGGTGTAGGCGCGCTTCCGGGTGCATTCTCTACAGGTGAGGAAGTGAACACGTTGTCCACGCCGGCCGAGGGCTCTGCCGACTTCTACGATGCCCTCGCGCCGCTTTTTGACCTGATGACCGACTGGGAGGCGCGGCTGGCCACGGAAGGGCCGTTCCTGCGCCAGGTGTTGCAGAGGCAGGGCGCGACGCGCGTGCTGGATGCGGCCTGCGGCAGCGGTGGGCATGCCCTCGCCCTGGCGCGCTGGGGCTACGAGGTCGCGGGGGCGGATCTCAGCCGAGGGATGATCGCCCTGGCGGAGCGCAAGGCCGCGGCAGCGGGGCTCAAGGTGCCTTTCATGGTCGCCGACTTAGCCCATCTGCCCGACCTCTTCGCCGGAACCGCGCCTTTTGATGCGGCGCTTTGCTTGGGCAACTCTTTGCCGCACCTTTTGACGCCAGGCGATCTGGAGGCCGCGCTGCGCGGCCTGGCCGGCGTCCTGCGGCCGGGCGGGCTTCTGATCACGCAAAACTTGAACTACGACCTGCGTTGGCGCACGCGTCCCCGCTCCATCGGCGTGCAAAGCGGCATGTTAGATGGCCAAGAGCACCTGGTATGGCGCTTCGCCGACTATGACCTGACGGCTGTGCGCATTGCCTTTCACATCGCCGTCTTTCGGCGCGCAGGGGACGGATGGCACGTCCAGACGTACACGACGCCGCAGCGGCCCCTATTCTACGCCGACCTTTTGGCCGCGTTGGCGGCTTCAGGGTTCACCGACGTAGAAGTCTTCGGCCAGATGACCTGGCCCGCGCCGGCCTTTGCGCCGGATCTCTCTCCCGACCTGGTCGCGGTCGCGCGGAAGGGGCGCTAGGCTGGAAGACAAGGTGTTCAGCCCGGGGGGCGCGTGGCGATGGCGTAGAGGCTCAGGTTGCCGTCCGCCAAAAACGTTTCCTTGAGTGAGAGGCCTGCCTCCTCGCAGAGGCTGCGCAGTTCCACTTCGCCGAGGAGGTGGCAATAGCGGAGGCCGTAGCCGCCGCGCCGCCAATCCAGGAGGTAGTCGCCGGGCTCCACCTGGCTTTCGTCTATGCCGATCGCCTGCCAAGGCACCATCTTCCGGCGGAGGCGCTCGTCGTTGAGGAATTGCCAGGTAGAGGCGATCAGCACGCCGGAGGGGCGCAGGAGGCGGGCCATCTGCTGCACCAGGCGGAGGCGTAGATCGTAGCCGGGGATGTGGTGGAGCAGCGCGAGGGCCAACAGGTAGTCAAAGGTGTGGCCTTCCAGCGCGAGGGACCAATCGGTCTGGGTGACATCGGCCACTAAGAACCGGGCGGCCACGCCAGAGAGCGCCGAAGCCCGTTCGCGAGCCAGGGAGATCAGAGCGGGGCTGGCATCCAGGCCGAGGTAAGATAGGCGGCGACCTTGTTGCTCCAAGGCGCGCGCCGCGCGGCCATCGCCGCAGCCGACATCTAGGACGCAGGTGCCGTCTGGGATGACCGCCAGCGCGCGCGTCAGACCGGCTTGGGCGATGCTGCGCGAGTCGGCGAAGGGTCGGGCGAATCGTTCGTAGAAGGAACGGTTGAGTGCCAGCAGGCGTTGGCGCGTTTCCGATTCCACGGGGATGATTATAGCGTGGAGGGTTGCGATCGGCAAAGGGTTGATGAGATGGGCCGGGAGATGGTGAAGCGGTGGCAGAAGACGCACGTGGCCTTTGACATCGCCGCCTATGAGGCGCCGCTGACGGCCATCATAGAAGCGGTGCGGGCGGAGGAGGATTTCACCTGGCGCGCGCTCCAGCGCATCCTACACCGTTACCCACGAGATGGCGACCGTGTCTTCTCCAAGGATCAACTGGTGCTAGGTTATCGCGCGCTGTGCACCGCCGGCCGTTTCCCCTTTGAGCGGGAGGTGCTCCGCCGTCTGCAAATGAAGCCGGTGCGCACGGCCTCCGGCGTGGCCCCTGTGGCCGTGCTCACCAAGCCTTATCCCTGTCCGGGCCGCTGCATCTTTTGCCCCGATGACGCGCGCATGCCCAAGAGTTATCTGCACGACGAACCGGGCGCCATGCGGGCCGAACTGAACGAGTTTGATCCTTATCGGCAGGTCGCCAGCCGCATAGAGAGCCTGGAGGCCATCGGCCATACCACCGATAAGGTAGAACTTCTCATCCTGGGCGGCACGTGGTCCGCCTACCCGAAGGGATATCAGGAGTGGTTCGTGCGGCGCTGCTTGGATGCGATGAACGGGCGCGAGGCGGCTTCTCTGGAGGAAGCGCAGCGGCTCAACGAGGACGCGCCGCACCGCAACGTCGGTTTGGTCATAGAGACCCGCCCGGATTGGATCTCTCCCGCCGAGGTGCGCTGGCTACGCCGCCTGGGGGTGACCAAGGTGCAGTTAGGCGCGCAAAGCCTGGACGACCGGATCCTGGCGCTCAACCGGCGTGGGCACACCGTAGAGACGACGCGCCACGCGGTGCGCCTCTTGCGCTTGGCCGGCTTCAAATTGCACCTGCACTGGATGCCCAACCTGTTGGGCGCGACGCCGGAATCGGACCTGGCCGACTTTCGTCGGCTGTGGGACGACCCGGCCCTGCGCCCGGACGAACTGAAGATCTACCCCACTGCCCTTCTGCGCAACACGGAGCTCTATCGGCATTGGGAGAACGGCGAGTACCAGCCTTACACCCGGGAGGCGTTGATCGGCCTGCTTGTTGCCTGCAAGGCGATGGTGCCTCGCTACTGCCGCCTGAACCGGGTCATTCGCGACATCCCCGCAGGCCACATCGTCGCCGGAAACAAAGAGTCGCACCTGCGACAGGTAGTTCAGGCTGAGATGCGACGTCAGGGGTTGCGCTGCCAGTGCATCCGTTGCCGGGAGGTCGGTCAAGAGGAGGTGAGGCCGGAGACCTTACACTTGGAGGAGATGGGTTACGATACTGACATCACCGAGGAGCGCTTTCTCAGTTTCGTCACGCCGCAAGATCGCCTGGCCGCCTTCCTGCGCCTGTCGCTGCTGCGCGATCGGTCGGCCAGCGCCGAACTGTTGGCGGAGTTGCGCGACTGCGCGATGATTCGCGAGGTACACGTTTACGGCCCGGCTTTAGGCATCGGCAGCGAGAGCATGGGCGAGGCGCAACACCTCGGCCTGGGCCGCCGCCTGATCCAGCGCGCGGCGGAGATCGCCCGCGCGGAGGGGTACGGCCACCTGGCCGTGATCGCCGCCATCGGCACGCGTCGCTACTACCGTCGCCTCGGCTTTGAGCCGAGGGGATCGTACATGGTTCGCCCGCTGTGAAGATCAGCGTTGCCATCGCTCCGGAATCACAAATAGCCACCATAGCCACAAAGGAGGTTGTCATCATGGAGTACACGACTCTGGGACGGACCAGCCTGAGGGTCAGTCGGCTTTGCCTGGGCACCATGAACTTCGGGCCGCTCACCAGCGAGGCGGATAGCCACGCCATCATGGACAAGGCCCTGGAACTGGGCATCAACTTCTTTGACACGGCCAACGTCTACGGCTGGAAGAAAGGGGAGGGCGTTACGGAGCAGATCATCGGCCGCTGGCTGGCCCAGGGAGGAAGGCGGCGTGAGCAGATCGTCCTCGCGACGAAGGTGTACAACGCGATGGGCGACGGCCCCAACGATCGCTGGCTGTCGGCCTATCACATCCGCGCGGCCTGCGAGGACAGCCTGCGTCGCCTGAAGACGGACCACATTGATCTCTACCAGATGCATCACATTGACCGCAAGGCGCCTTGGGAAGAGGTCTGGCAGGCGATGGAGGTCCTGGTGCAACAGGGCAAAGTCCTCTACGTGGGGAGCAGCAACTTCGCGGGCTGGCACATCGCGCAGGCCCAGTGCGCCGCGGCCGCGCGCCACTTCATGGGCCTGGTGTCGGAGCAGAGCCTCTACAACCTGAAGGACCGCATGATAGAGTTGGAGGTGATCCCCGCCTGCCGCGCTTACGGCCTCGGCCTGATCCCCTGGAGCCCGCTGGCAGGTGGCCTTCTGGGAGGCGTCTTGCAGAAGGCCAACGAGGGGAGAAGGGCCAGCGAACGCATGCAGAACATGGTGGAGAAGCACCGCGCCCAACTGGAGGCCTATGAGAAACTCTGCCAAGAACTCGGCGAGAAGCCGGCCGATGTCGCCCTGGCCTGGCTCTTGCACAACCCTGTGGTGACCGCGCCCATCATCGGGCCACGGACGATGGATCAACTCCAGGGGAGCCTGCGCGCGCTGGAGATCAAGTTGTCTCCGGAGACGCTGGCGCGGCTTGACCAGATCTGGCCGGGCCCCGGCGGCGAGGCGCCCGAAGCCTACGCCTGGTGAGGTAAGGCCATCATATAGCAAGACGAAGGGGCCTCCGGGGGCACATCCAGGCGGCCCCTGATTTACTGCGCGCTGTCTCCCCGGCTTCCCTCGCGGCGCGGGAAATAGGGGATAGGGATGTACTCCACCGAGGGGCGGCGCTGCGCCGTCTGCGGGTAAAGGCTCATCAGTTGATACACCTCTTGGGGCATGTCGGTGGAGACCGGTAGGCCGAGTTCCTTCGCCTCGCGCACGGTGATGGGGTAATCGTGCGTCCAGACGCCCGTCGCCAACGTCTCGGCTAAACGGGCAGCCCGCTCGGCATCCATCCGTTCGCTCACGATCTCCATGACCGTGCGCTTGACCTGCTCTATGGCCTTGCGCGCCACGTCGGCCAAAATCAAGGTAGAATCTTCTACCTCCGCGATCGGCTTCTGCTCCACCACCTTCAGAACTGAGGCGGCGGGCGTCTGTCCCAACTGCGGATCCACCGGCCCTAGGACGGCGTTCTCATCCATCACGATCTCGTCGGCGGCCAGGGCGATGAGGGTACCTCCCGACATGGCGTAGTGGGGCACAAACACCGTGACCTTGGCCCGATGGCGGCAGAGGGCGCGAGCGATCTGCTCGCAAGCCAGCACCAGCCCGCCCGGCGTGTGTAGGATCAGGTCAATAGGCATGGCCGGATCGGTTAACTTGATGGCGCGCAGCACCGCCTCGGAATCCTCAATGCTGATGTACCGCACCAGGGGGAAGCCCAACAGGCTCAGGGTCTCCTGCCGATGCACCAGCGCGATGGCGCGGCTCCCTCGCCGCTTCTCCAGGCGGTGCAACATCTGCTGGCGGCCTGCCTCCAGCATCCTCTGGCGCAGAAGCGGTTGGAGGGCAGAGAAGACGATGAAGATCCAAAACAGGTCGGTGATGGACATGGCGACCTCCTGCCTTTGCTTTCACCAGGGCCAGTATTCGTCGGGATACCACGGGCGATATGCCCGTCGCTGCTCAAAGAATTTGACCAGGATCGCCCCGGACGCGAAGCCCCCCACGTGCGCCCACCAGGCCACGCCGCCCGCAATCTCAGAGGCCACGGCCAGGGTGAACAGGCCGTTGAACAGTTGCGAGACGAACCAGAAAGCGAGGTAGAACAGCGCCGGTATCTCAACGAGGTAGGGGAGAAAATAGAGGGGAACGAAGGTGATCACCCGCGCGCGAGGGAAGAGGACGAAATAAGCCCCCAGCACGCCGGCGATAGCCCCGCTTGCGCCCACCATCGGGAGGCGCGAGGCCGGTGAGGCGAAGACCTGAGTCAGCGCTGCCAGCGCGCCGCACAAGCCGTAGAAGAGCAAAAAGCGGCCATGCCCCATGCGGTCCTCCACGTTGTCGCCGAACAGGTAGAGGGCCCACATGTTGCTGATCAGGTGGAACCAGCCGCCGTGCAGGAACAGGGAGGTGAAGAGGGTGAGGAACTGGCCTGTCCCCCAATCCTGCAAGAAACGCCGCGGCGTTACGCCGTAGAGGCGGATCAGGCGATCCAGTTGCACGGGGCTTAGCGAGGTCTCCAGGAGGAAGACGGCGACGTTGGCCGCGATGATGAGCCAGGTGACGACGGGCACGTGCCGCGCGCGGGCGGTGTCCTTGATGGGGAACATCTATTGGTCCACTCTCCGCGTGGTGAATCCCGCTTGGGGGCTTGTAGAAAGTTTATCACAAAGGCGCGGAAATTCCCAATCGCTCCACGCCGAGAGGGGAGCCTAGCCGGATGACCTTGGGCGGCCGCCAACCCGCTGAAAGGTGAGGAGGTAGTTCACATGGCGATGGCCGGGGAGGCCCAACCCCTGTACTGTGTCGCTGATCCCTGCCACGCGCACGCTGTAACTTCCTAGCGGCGCGTACATGGGAAAGTTGGCATAGCGCGCGTAGGGGTCGCTGCCGCCGTCGCGTGGCACGGCTATCTCCACGGCTCCATCTCGCCAGGCGACCACGACGGTTCCTTCCATCTCCGCCCCTGCCTCGTCCAGCAGGCGAACGAAGATGTGATGGCGACCGCCGGACTGCGTCTCATCCTCGTAAACCGCGCTGACGAGTCGCCAGTAGGGGCCTCCTGCCTGCGGCGTTGCCCGATCAAGGGTCACGCCGAGGTCGTCCAGACGTTTATCCCACCGCGGCGCGGGGTTGTCGGGGGCCGTGGGGGTAGGGGTAAGGGGCACGTCGGCCGACGTTGGGCGACAGATGGCAGGCAAGGCGCCGACCGTCTGGCTCACGAGGCCGAACGCGCGCACGCGTGTCCCCGATGCCTCGCGAATCTCCAGGCCCCACTCGCCTGGCTCCGTCGGCGGCTGCCAGACGCCTGCGGCAGCCCGCGCTGGCGAGAAGGTAACCGACAGGCAGCGAACGGGCTCCCCATCGCGCCAGAAGATGAACCAGCCCTGTTGGATTTGGTCGGACACAGATGAGGAAGCGGAGGTCTGGGGCGTCGGCAGGGCGCGCGCACGGCTCTGCGAGGCCAGTTGTTGCACAGCCTTTACCACCGGCATCGCCTCGCCTGCGAAGCCCTTGAACCAGGCCGCCTCTTCCCAAGCAGGATCGGTCCCGCCGCCGGCCAGGTTTGCCAGCAGCCAGGGCGTGAAGACGAAGTAGTAGGGTGGCGCTTTCTCCAACATGTAGGCGAAAGCCCCCGTCGTCCACTCAGCCACGTCTTGGTCGGTTACCCTGGGATAGCGGGGGTCCTCCTGCGTGCCGGGGATGGCCCCTCCTTCTGTGGATAGGATGGGCATGGTGAAGCCTACCTCTTCCTGGACGACGGCCGCGTAGGCTTCAAACTTACGGAAGGCGTTGGAATCCTGGTGAATGTTGCTGCCTACGTAGTATCCGCCTTGCGCGCGCGGGCGGCGACCATTCGCGCGCGCCTCGTTGATCGCGCGCGCCTCCGCTTCGCTCAAACCCCGTCGGGCGATCTCCTGAGGGGAGAGGGGCGTCCCTTGCAGGTTGACAGGGTCTTCGGGGTAATCTAAGGGGTGGTTCAGGAAATAGTTGTGCAAGGCGATCCAACTTTTCTCTAGGATGTCCTTTCGCCCTCTGGCCACGATGCGGCGTAGGAAGGCCCGCAGGAAGGCCGTATCCTCGTAGTGGCCGCCGGGGGCGAGGGGAGGCGTGCCGGGGTAGCCGCCGGCGCGCACTACCGCCTCCGCGGCCAACAGCCAGTTGTCTGCGATCCTCTCCGGGCTGATGCGCTCGCCCTCGCGCCAGCCGCCCGCCTTGCCGGAGACGTTGGGTTCGTTGTAGAGTTCGTAGTAGTACACGCCCAAGGGGACCGCCTGACGCACCAGGGCTTCCAGGTGCTCGTAGGGCGCGTTGTCCGCCCGATAGACGCGCAGGATCGGCATCAGGCCGCGCTGGACGAGCGCGCGGATGAGGTATTCGTGCTCTACCTTAGGCTGATCCGCCTGCATGATCTTGACCCACTTGATGCCGAGGCGGGAAACCTCCGTCACGAAGCGATCCACCGTAGCGGTCGGCTGGGCGTGCAGGGTGGGAATCCAGTGGATTCCCCAACCGTTGTCCTGAGGCGGGCGAGGGAAACGGGACAGGCCTTGGCTACCGACTTGTGGCGCGAAGGGGGTAGGCGTCGGCGTGGATGTTGGCGAGGCCGACCGGTTGCGTCGGGCTTCCCCGCGACGCGGATGGGCCTTCAGTTTCTCCACCACCGGCAGGTGATCCCCCTCGCGATCATGGTACCAGGCCCAACTTTCCCAGGGAGAGCCGAACCGGCCTAGCGCCTGCTCTGCCAAAAGCCAGGTGGTGAACGCAAAGTAGTACGCCGGCGCCCGATCCAGCATGTATTCGTAGGCCTGGATGGTGCGCTCTGCCATCAGCCGCTCGCTCACCCGCGGGTAGCGACGGTCCTCGCTGGAGCCCACCGTGGCCCCCCCTTCCGTGCTGATGAGGGGGATCTCAAAGCCGAAGATCTGGTAGAATAGGTTGCGGTAAGCGATGAAGCTCAGGAAGCCGAAGGGGTCTTCGTCTATCGTGCTGCCCACATAGTAGCCGCCCTCGGAGCGGGGCCGGCGCGACCTGGCTCGCGCTTCGTTGATCGCTTGCACTTCCGCCGGGCTCAGTCTCTCCGCGGCGATCTCCTCAGAGGTGAGGGGGCGCCCGGTCAGGTTCACCTCGTCGTAGGGATAATCCACCGGGTGGTTCAGGAAGTAGTTGTGCACCGCGCCCCAACTGCGATAGAGGACCGAGACTTCCCCGCGTCGTTTGATCCCTTGGAAGAAGCGCACGAAGAAACTATCCTGCCACTTCGGGTCCTTCACCGAGGGCGGGAAGAGGGAGGGCACCGAGGGGAAGCCGCCCCTTTGCTGGATCGTCCGCGCGGCCGGCAGCCAGATGTCCAAGAGGCGCTCCGGGTCGGGCTGTTCGCCGTTGCACCAGCCGCCCGGCTCCCCCGGGATCTCCGGCTCGTTGAACAGTTCATAGTAGAAGACGCCGCGTGGGCGGTAATAATCCACCAGCCGCCGCAGGGAGTCTAAATCCAAAGCCCGATTGCAAGGGAAGTAGATCCGCATGACGGGCATGATGCCCCGCTCTACCAGTTGTTTGATCAGGTAATCGTTGTGACGCCCGTCCGTGCCGTCGTTGAGGAACTTGACCCAGCGTATGCCCATGGCCGTTATTTCCTCAACGAAGTAGTCCACGGCCTCCGGCGGTGAGCCGTAGATCTGCGTGCTCCAGTGGATTCCCAGCCCGTTGTCCTGAGGCGGGCGGGGGTAGGCGGAAAGGGGAAGCGGCCCGTCGGCCACGACGGCGGCAGGCGGCAAGAAGGACACAAGGAGCAAAGCGATGCAGACGACGCACCACCGACGCATCATCTATGTACACCACAGGCAAGGGTCTTGCTTCTGGGAGCCGCAGTGGACGCGGCTCCCAGAAGCCACAAATAAGCCAGAACCTAGCGCACCAGGTTCACCAGGTCTTGCAGCATCTGGTCGGAGGCGGTGATCACGCGCGAGTTGGCCTGGAAGCCACGCTCGGCCATGATCATGCTGGTGAACTGTTGGGCCAGGTCCACGTTGGCCATTTCCAGGAAGCCGGCCTGGATCACCCCGCGTCCACCGTTGCCCGGCGTGCCGACGGTGGCTGCGCCGCTGTTGGAGGAGGGGACGAACATGTTCTCCCCCACCCGCAGCAGGCCTCCTGGGTTGACGAAGGTCGCGAGGGCCAGTTGCGCCACCACTTGGCGCATGCCGTTGGCGTAGGTGCCGGTGACCTCGCCGTTGCTGGCGACGCTGAAGCCGACCAGTTCCCCTGGGGCGAAGCCGTCTTGCACCGCCGCGCTGAGCTCACTGTCGTCTGCCAGTTGCGACAGCTGCCCTAGGTCCAGGTTGATCGTCTGAGCCGTCGCGCCGTTGTTGAAGGTCAGCCCGATGGTCGCCGCCGGGTTGTTGGTAGCGTATTGGCCGGTAGACGTGAAGGTGATCGTCGTCGGCGTCGTCGGCGTGAAGGCGGTGATCGTGGCATCGTTCTCGGAGATCTGCCATGTCCAGGTGTTCACGCCGATCTTGTTGAAGGTGATCGTGACGGAGTGGAGGGCGCCCAAGGAATCGTAGATCTGAATGTTCGTCGTCACGTTTTGCGCATCGTAGTGGACGCGCGCCGCGGTGCCCGCTGCGAAGGTCCCATCCACGTAAGGTCCGGCGCCGAACTGAATCGTCAGGCCCCGT
>DAOTYP010000135.1:0-4236 GCA_034434975.1 Anaerolineae bacterium
TGCGCCGATCTTGAGCCTGGCCAATGCGGCCAACGCGGAGGAGGTGCGGGAGTGGTGGAGGCGGGTCAGCAAGTTGCTGCCGGAAGATGCGCCGCCGCCGGAGTTCGTCGTGGAGCCGAAGATAGATGGCCTCACGGTCGTCTTGACGTATGAGGAAGGGCTTTTTATCCTTGGCGCGACGCGCGGCGATGGGGAGGTGGGCGAAGACATCACCGCCAACCTGCGCACCGTGCCTGCCGTCCCTTTGCGCATCCCCGTCAAGTTGGACGACGGGCTCACGCCGCCCCGTCGCCTGGTGGTGCGCGGGGAGGCTTTCATGCCCAACGACAAGTTTCGGGAACTCAACCGTCGCTTGGCCGAGCAAGGGGAGAAGACCTTTGCCAACCCGCGCAACGCGGCGGCGGGCGGATTGCGCCAGCTAGACCCTGCGGCCAGCCGCGGTCGCTACATGAGCCTGTATTGCTACAGCATCGTGGCCCAGGAAGGCGGCGAGGAGATAGAGACGCAATGGGAAGTGCTCGCTTACTTGCGCAGGCTCGGCTTCTTGCCTCCGCCTGATGCGGCGAAGTTTGACTCGTTAGAGGCAGCGATCGCGTACAGCGAAGAGTGGATGCGCCGGCGCGACCGGCTTAACTTTGAGGCCGACGGCGTCGTCATCAAACTCAACCACCTGCCGACGGCGCAAGCGATGGGGTACGTCGGCAAGGATCCGCGCGGCGCGGTCGCTTTCAAGTTCCCCGCGCGCGAGGCCACCACCCGGCTTTTGCGCATCGGCATCAACGTAGGGCGCACCGGCACGCTCAACCCTTATGCCGAACTGGAGCCGGTGCAATTGGGGGGCGTAACGATTGAACGGGCAACGCTGCACAATTTTGAGGACTTGGCGCGCAAGGACATTCGCGAGGGAGATACCGTCGTCGTGCAGCGGGCGGGGGATGTGATCCCCTACGTGGTAGGGCCGATCCTGGAACTGCGGCCTGAGGGGACGAAGCCATACCGATTCCCGACAGAGTGCCCGGTGTGCCACCAGCCGGTGCGCAAAAACGAAGATGAGGTCGCGATCTACTGCGCCAACAGCGCATGCCCGGCGCAATTGGTGCGGTTGGTGGAGCACTTCGTCAGCCGAGGTGCGATGGACATTGCGGGGTTTGGCAGCGAGACGGGCGCTTTGCTGGTGGAGAAAGGGCTGCTGAAAGACGTGGCCGACATTTACTACCTGCGCCGTGAGCAACTTTTGCAGTTAGAGGGCTTCAAAGAGAAAAAGACCGACAACCTTCTGGCCGGGATAGAGGCGAGCAAGGATCGTCCTCTGGCTCGGGTCATCACGGCGCTGGGGATTCGCGGTGTGGGGAGCGTGGTGGCGCAGCTCCTAGCCGATCATTTCGGCTCTATAGACGCCCTCATGGCGGCCAGCGAGGAGGACTTGCAACGGATAGAGGGGATCGGGCCGGAGATCTCGCGCAACATCGTAGAGTACTTCGGCATTGAGCGCAATCGCCAAGTCATTGAGAAGTTGCGGCGGGCGGGCGTGCGGTTGGCAGAGGAGCGGGAGGCAGGGAAGGGAGCAGGGGAGAGGGCGACCGGGATGCTCAAGGGCAAGACCTTCGTCATCACAGGGACCCTTCCTTCCCTCACCCGTGAAGAGGCGAAGGCTTTGATTGAGCGGCATGGCGGCAAGGTAACCGACAGCGTCAGCCGCAAGACCGATTATCTGGTGGTGGGTGAGTCGCCTGGGAGCAAATTGGACAAGGCGCGCGCCCTTGGGATCCCAACGTTGGACGAGGCACAACTTCGGGCATTGATAGGGGTTTAACCCAAAGGTTGAGCGTGAGATGGCGGCAGGCCGACGGCGCATGTGCGCACGGCGAGGTCATGCGCTGGGGCCTGCGCTTGCATTCTGTGAGGATCTCAGTATGGCAAACAAGCACCAACTTTCAGAACAGATCAGGTTGCAAGGCCACATCATAGACTCGTTGATTCTGCCGCGGGTCATGGATACGGTGATGGATCTGGGCGGCGATTTTGATGTGGTGGAAATCCGCGTCGGGCGACACAAGCACGAGCAGAGTTTCGCGCGCATGAAGGTCTTTGCCAGCGATGAGAAGCAGATGTCGCGTATCCTCACCGCCTTGCAAGCCTTCGGCGCGGAGGTAGAGAACGGCGGTGACGTGCGCACGGTGCCTGCGCCGGCGGATGGCGCCTTGCCTGACAACTTCTACTCTACCACCAATCTGCCTACGCAGGTGCGATTGGGTGGTCGCTGGGTGGACGTGGTTGGAACGGAGATGGATTTGGCCGTCGTGGTGGATCCGGTTCGCGGGACGGCCGAGTGTCGACCCATTGCCGAGGTGCGCGCGGGCGACCTCGTCGCCGTCGGGCACGAAGGGATTCGGGTCATCCCTATGGAGCGCGAGCGCGAACAAGAAGTGTTCAGTTTCATGCGCTCGGCCGTCTCTGCCGAACGCCCTAACAGCATCGCCATTTCCGCCATCGCACGGCAGATGCGGCAAACGCGCGAGGCGGGCGGCAAGATCCTCTTCGTCGTCGGTCCTGCGATCATCCACTCGGGCGCGGGGCCGTACCTGGCGCGGCTCATCCGCAACGGATATGTGCAGGTCCTGTTCGGCGGCAACGCCATCGCGGTCCACGATGTGGAATCGCAACTCCTGGGCACGTCGTTGGGTGTAGACCTGAAGACCGGCCTCCCTGTTCCGGGCGGGCACCGGAACCATATGCAGGCTATCAACATCATCCGGCGGTTAGGATCTCTGCGCGCTGCGGTGGAGAAAGGGGTCCTGCGCTCCGGCGTCATGTATGAAGCCATCGTCAACGGGGTGGAGATGGTGTTGGCGGGCTCCATCCGGGATGACGGCCCCATTCCGGATGTGGTTACCGACGTCATGGAAGCGCAACGGCGGATGCGGGCTGCGTTGGCAGGTGTGGAGATGGCGATCATGGTCGCGACCATGCTCCATTCCATTGCCACGGGCAACCTCCTGCCGGCCCATGTGAAGGTTGTCATCGTGGACATCAACCCTTCTACGGTAACGAAATTGGCTGATCGCGGCACTTTCCAGGCCGTCGGGCTAGTAACCGACGCAGAGCTCTTCCTGCGGGAGTTGGTTGAGGAGTTGGACTTGCCGGAATGAGCGCTCGGCTGAGGGCATCTAGGTGCGGGACAGCGTCGGTGGCTATGTCTAGCGGCGTCATAGGGGGCTTGGCAGACATCAGGCGAGTGGACGCTTCTTTCCGGCGCGTCTATCCGCAGATTCGTTCCTTCTGCCCTCCTTCCTCGGAAGCCGAGCGTGCGCTCGCCGACCTGCTGAAAGCCAGTCTAGACCGTCGTGAGGTCGTGCTGACCCAGAGCGGCACAGCGGCTTTGTTTCTGGTGTTGCGGCTTCTCGCCGAAGGACGCCCTTTCGCGCCGGAGGTCATTCTGCCGGCGCTTTGCTGTCGCGCGGTTTACTATGCGGCGCTGGCTGCCGGTTGCCGGCCGGTGTTGGCCGATAGCCGGGCCGAGGATGGCAACCTGGACCCGGCTAGCGTGGAAGCGGCCCTCTCGCCGCCGCGCACCGTCGCGATCGTCGCCGTACATCTGTACGGACGCAGGCCGCCTTTGGAGGCTTTGCATTCTTTAGCGGAGCGGGAGAGCATTTTTCTACTAGAGGATGCGGCCTCGGCGTTGGGCGCGTCGTCGTTTGGGCCTGGTGGAGCAGTGGTCGTGAGTTTGGGTCGGGGAAAAATCCTGTCGGCAGGAGGGGGCGGCGCGATCGCCACCGACGATGGCGATTTGGCGCAGGCGGTGCGCAACCTGACGGCCGATCTGCGCGCCCACCATCCGACCCCAACGGAGCAGCGTCGGTTCTGTCTGCCCATCGTGGCGTGGGGAGCAGGAGGGCGCGGGCCTTGGCCGTGGGTAGATTGGGCTGCGGCGCATGCGCCGCGCGCCCTGCGCTGGTGGTGGTCGCAGCCCATGTCGGCCTGGCAGGTGGAGCGGGCGTTGCGACGCTGGCCGTCTTTGCCCGCACGGGTGGCGCGCCGGATGCAGGCCGCGCGGCGATACCGCGCGCTCTTATCGGGAAGCGCCGTACAGGTTTTGGGCGCCGAGGACGCGGACGGGGTAGTATGGCGTCTGCCGGTCCTGTTGCCCGATGGGCAGGCTCGCGCGCGGGCGGGCCGCCTATTGCTGACGCATGGTGTCTTTCCTGCCGCGCTGTACGAGCCGCTCTCCCGCGT
>DAOTYP010000136.1:0-3609 GCA_034434975.1 Anaerolineae bacterium
AGAGCGTCAGGTGGAGGAGATGACTACCTACCCCTTGGCGATCAAGGAGTTCGTCGGGTTGGCGGTGGATCGATTGGCTCCCGACCACAGCACCCTGAGCGTGTGCAAGGGGCGCGGGCTGGAGACGATCTGTGAGGCTGTTCTCCGCCGGACCAGGGCCGTCGGCATCCGGCTGGGCCAGACGGAGAGGTCCTGAGAACGCTGGTTATTCAACCCCCTCGCCTGCTCAACACGACGGCTGCGCAGGTTGCTCACCGCGCGTCATCCGTGTCGGCGCATGAAGCGGCCGATGCGCTCTAGGGCTTCTTCAATCTTCTCGTAGGCGGTGGCGTAGCAACAGCGCACGAAGCCCGCGCCGGCGCGGCCGAACGCGCTCCCCGGCACGACGGCCACCTTCTCTTCTCGCAGGAGCCGTTCGGCAAACTCGTGATCATCCATGCCGGAATCGGCGATGCGCGGGAAGGCGTAGAACGCGCCGCGCGGCTCAAAGGTGGGAAGCCCCAGGCTGTTCAGGCCGCCGACGATGAGGCGACGCCGCCGATCATACTCGGCCACCATCTCCTGCACCGCGCTTTCGCCGTGTCGCAGGGCCTCCAGCGCGGCCGCCTGCGCCGTCGTCGGGGCCGACATGATCGTGTACTGGTGCACCTTGCGCATCGCCTCCAGCAGGTCGGCGGGGGCCGCCGCGTAGCCGATGCGCCAGCCCGTCATCGCGTAATCTTTGGAGAAGCCGCCTAGCAGGATGGTGCGCTCCCGCATCCCGGGGAGGCTGGCAAAGCAGGTATGAGGAACGCCGTAAACCAGCCGATCGTAAATCTCGTCGGAGATGACCAGGAGGTCGTGCCGCTGGGCGACTTGGGCGACCTCCAGCAGGCGCTCGCGGGTCATGACCGCGCCGGTAGGATTGTTGGGATAACCGATGAGGATGGCCTTGGTGCGTGGCGTGACCGCCGCCTCTACCTGGGCGCCGGTGACCTGGAAATCGTCCTCCATTTTCGTATCCACCACGATCGGCGAGCCGCCCGCGAAGACGACCTCGGCGGTGTAGGCCACGAAGCAAGGTTCAGGGACGATCACCTCGTCGCCGGGGTCCACGATGGCGGTGAGGGCTAGGTAGAGGGCCTCGCTAACGCCAACGGTGATCAGGAGCTCGGTCTCTGGATCGTAGGAGACGCCGTACAGGCGTTGCAGATGAGCGGCCAGTTCTCTGCGCAATTCCAGGGTACCGGAGTTAGAAGTGTAGTGGGTCTCACCTTGCTCCAGCGAGCGAATGCCTGCCTGCAAGATGACGGGCGGCGTCACGAAGTCCGGCTCGCCGATGCCGAGTGAGATCACGTCCTTCATGGTGGCGGCGATGTCAAAGAAGCGGCGGATGCCGGAGGGTGGGACGGCGGCGACGCGTTGCGAGATCCGGTTGCGCATAGAAAGGCCTCCGAAGATGGGGTAGGCTACGTAGAAAGGTGCGTAGTCGGTCTATTATACCACGATCTTTGCCATGAGGCGGAGCGCGGCTTTGGCGAAGGTCAGGGGTTATCTTAAGAGAAATGCGCGACAACCCTACTCGCTTGTAAGGAGGCTTCTCATGGCGGGCGATGAGCATTCGTTGCAAGGGCGGTGGGCCCTCATCCTGGGCGCATCCAGTGGCTTCGGCGCGGCCTCGGCCGTGGCCCTGGCCCGCGCCGGCATGAACATCTTCGGCGTCCATCTGGATTTGCGGGCGACGTTGCCCAATGCCCAGCGCGTCATAGCCGAGATAGAAGGCGCAGGCCGCCGCGCCGTCTTCTTCAACACCAACGCGGCCGATCCGGCCAAGCGGGCTGCCGTGTTGGACAAGGTGCAGGCGGTGTTGGCCGAGCCGGGAGAGCCGGGCCACGTCTACCTGATGCTCCATTCCCTTGCCTTCGGTACCCTTCTCCCCTTCATCGCGCCGACGCCTGAAGAGGCCATCAGCCCGGCCCAGATGGACATGACCCTCAACGTCATGGCCCATAGCCTGGTCTATTGGGTGCAGGACCTAGTTAGGCGCAACCTGCTGGCTCGCGGCAGCCGCATCTTCTCCATGACCAGCGCGGGGTCGCACCGGGTCTTCTCTCACTACGGCGCGGTCTCCGCAGCCAAGGCCGCGCTGGAATCTCACACTCGTCAACTGGCCCTGGAGTTAGGGCCCAGAGGCATCCTGGTCAACTGCATCCAGGCAGGGGTAACCGACACGCCCGCGTTGCGTAAAATCCCCGGCCACGAGGTCTTGATTGAAGAGACGGCCCGTCGCAACCCCGGTGGGCGCATGACGATGCCAGAAGATGTGGCGAACACGCTGGTAGCGCTGAGCGATCCGCGGCTCACCTGGATCAGCGGCTCCGTCATCCGGGTAGACGGGGGAGAGGACATCATCTGAGCCGTTGAGACAAGATTGAGGAAAAAGGCCGATGCCCAGAAGCCGCTTCCGGGCATCGGCTTTCTGTTGTTGGGGGCGCTCTAGCCTCCCGCAGTGGTCGGGGTTGGCGTCGGCTGCGGCGTCAGGGTGGGAGTCGGGGTAGGCGTGGGGATAGGGGTCTGTGGCCCCACCAGGTAGACGGCGGCCCAGGGCTTATATTTGCTGACGAAGACATCTTGATACAGGACCTTGTCGCCCTGTTTGACCACCCGCTTGATCGTTACATCCTTTCCCTCTTTGGCCCAATCCACCTGCTTCTTCTCGCCGGGCTTCAGGCTGGGGTCTTCCTGGTAGATCGGCGGCGGCGGCGGCTGCACGTTCTCTACTTTGCGCTCTACGATCTCCACCGTGCGGTCGGGCTTCGTGCCGTAGAAGTTGAAGGTCAGTTTGCCGGTCTTGGTATCCGCCTCAGCCTGGATGAGAAGGTAGGCGGAGGTGTCGTTGCGAAACTTAAAATCCACGTCCGGGGTGTAGATCGTCGCGTCCAGCCCGGGTTCGCCGTACCAGCTCACCACGTAACCGTGGGCCCAGCGCTCTATGATGGGAAACCCGCCCCAGAAGGCGGCGCGAAAAGCGGTGGTGCTGACCTGGCAGATGCCGCCGCCGATGCCGACCGCCGTGCGATCGCCCCAGATGACGAGGCCTTCAGCGAAGCCGTTTTCCTTCGTGACCTCGCCTAGATACTTGTTGAAGGAGAAGATGCCGCCTGGGGGGATGATAATGTTTTGGAACTTGGATGTGGCCGCGACGATGTTTTGCACCCGCTCCTTGCTGGAGCCCGCGAAGGAGGTGGTCCCTTGCGCCACCAGCTCTTTGATGCCCATCTTGTCCGCGTCTTCGGTGGCGATCTCGGGCCTGATGATATCCACCACCGGCGTGACCTGTCGCTGATCGCCCAAGGCCGCGGCCACGATGCGCTGGGCCGTCTCGGCGACGTTCAGCCTCCAACCGTTCCGGCTGATGGTTACGGGTGTCAGCACCTTCGTCTCCGGGTCAAAGGAAAAGGTCCCGTCGCGCGGTTCGCGCGTCAGTTGAGCGGCCAGTTCCGTAGCCACGTACGCGCGCACTTTATCTTCGTCTACTTCGGCCACCAGCCTCGCGCGGCCATCCGTTCTGGCCTCCTGGCGCAGGATGATCCACTGGGCCAGCCTCTCCGGCGTGATGGTTATTTGCAC
>DAOTYP010000137.1:0-11423 GCA_034434975.1 Anaerolineae bacterium
TCCCGTCACCGCAGCGTGATCAACTTCCTGGTCAATCTGCTCTGTGGGTTGATCGCCTACTGCCGTCAGCCCAAGAAACCTTCCCTGGCCTCAGAGGTAACTGCTCTGCTGCCCGCTTAAACCGAACTCACGTTATTTTACAGTAACTTGGGGGCTCTGTCAATTGCCATTCTTGAGGCCATGGACTATACTATAGTTGAAGGAGATAAAGGTATGAGAAGCGGGCAAAAGTTTCGTCTGGCGGTTTACGTGCTGATGATCGCCCTTGCGTTCCTTTCTTCGGCTTCTGGTGCCGGCGCCCAGGAGAAAGGGAGCGTGGTGGTGTTGACCTTCAAAGGCGTGGTCACGCCCGTCCTGCAGAATTACCTGGAACGGGGCATTGCCCGCGCCGAGGCCATCGGCGCGGAGGCTCTCGTCTTAGAATTGGATACCCCTGGCGGCAGCGTCGGTACGACCCAAGAGATCGTCCAGATCATGGTCGCCTCGGCGGTGCCGGTGATCGTTTACGTCGCGCCTCAAGGCGCGCATGCCAGTTCGGCGGGCACCCTCATCACGTTGGCGGGCCATTTGGCGGGCATGGCTCCCGGCACGACCATTGGCGCGGCCTCGCCGGTCGGGAGCGAAGGGGAGGAGTTGCCGGAGACGCTGCGGGCGAAGGTGACGAATACCCTGGTGAAGGATGCCCAAAACCTGGCGCGACGGCGAGGCGAGAAGGCCGTGGAATGGGCAGGCAAGGCGGTGAGCGAGGCCGTCGCCGCTACCGCCGATGAGGCTCTGGCGTTGGGCGTGGTGGATGCCGTTGCGCCTACCCTGAGGGATCTGCTGCGCCAGTTAGACGGTAGAGAGGTGGAAGTGGCAGGCGAGTTGCGCACGCTGCGCCTGGCCGACGCGCCCCTGACGCGCGTGCCCCTGAGTTCCATTGAGGCCTTGCTGAACGTGATCGTCAACCCGTCCATCGCCGCCATCCTGCTGACCATCGGTGCGCAAGCGCTCCTTATAGAACTCTCATCGCCGGGGGGCTACATAGCGGGCGTCATCGGCGTCATCTGTCTCCTCTTGGCCTTCTATGCCCTTGGCGCGCTGGAGGCGAACTGGATCGGCCTGGGCTTTATCACGCTCGCCTTCGTCCTTTTCTTCCTAGACATCAAATCTCCGACCCACGGCGTGTTGCTGTTCTTGGGTCTGATCTCTTTCGTCGCGGGCGCGGCGATCCTCTTCAGCACGCCCACGACCAACGTCCCCTGGCCGACCATCATCGGCCTTGCCTTGGCGACGGCGGGGTTCTTCACCTTTGCCATCGCCAAGGTGTTCCAGGCCCATCAGCGGCCGGCTGCGACCGGGGGCGAGGGGCTGATGGGCGCGGTAGGGACGGCGCGTACCGATCTAACCCCTACGGGCGACATCTTGGTGCAAGGCGAACGCTGGCAGGCGGAGGCGCTGGGCGAGGCCGTCAAAGAGGGCGAGCGCGTGGTGGTCGTAGGGCGCGAGGGGTTTCGCCTGAAGGTGCGCCGGTGGCAAGGATGAAGGACTTGGCGGAGCATCTTCGGTGATGGTGGCATTGAGATGATCTCCGAGAGCACGCTGGTGCGCGCCCGCAAGGTGGGCGCGATCGTGGGGGCCATGCTGGGCGCGATCGTGGGGCCCGCCTTCGGCTACCTGCGAGGGGACCTCATCGGCCTGGCGAGTGGGCTGGTCGTCGGGCCGCTTTTGGGCGCGGGATTGGGCGCGCTCCTGGTGATGCTCGTCTCCGCCTTCCTGGTGCCCTTGCTCCTGTGGGGAGGCGGCGGCGCGCTCCTCGGCGGCCTCGTCGGCGTGCTGATCGGGGGATTGTGGGGCGCGGGGGGTGCGCGCGTGGGCCTCGTCGTCGGCGCGGCCCTGGGAGGCCTGTTGGGGGTTTTCTTCCTCACGCAGTTCGGCGACTACTAGCGGCATGCTCGGCGGGCGCGTCGCCGTCACCGGCGTTTCCGGCTATCTCGGCCAGCGGTTGCTGCATGCCCTCGCGGCGCATCCGCAAGGCGATGCCGTTATCGGCATAGATTGGCGCCCCCCTCCTTTCGCTCCCCCGTTGCTGCGCTTTGTCCGCATGGATGTGCGCGACCCCGCGCTGGCCGATCTCCTGCGGGCCGAGCGGGTGGATGCACTGGTGCATTTGGCCTTCATCATGCAGCCGGCGCGCGATCGACGGTGGATGCGGGCGGTCAACGTGGAAGGGACGCGCGCCGTGTTGGAGGCCGTCGCCCGCGCGGGCGTCTCTCAGGTCGTCTTCATCTCTAGCGTCGCCGTTTACGGCGCGCACCCTGATAACCCCGTTCCTCTCAGCGAGGAAAGCCCTCTCCGGCCCAACGCCGACTACCCGTACGCGCTGGACAAGGCCGAGGCCGATGCGCTGACCCAGGACTTCGCCGTTCAACACCCGGGCGTAGCCGTAACGATCCTCCGTCCGGCCATCGTTCTCGGCCCCCATGTGGACAACTTCTTCTCTCGTTACTTGAGCCGTTGGCCTCTTTTGCTCGCCGTGCGGGGCGGCGACGGGCCGATGCAGTTCGTGCACGAGGACGATGCCGCCGCGTGCATCGCCGCCTGTCTGCGTCAGAGGGCGAGGGGCGTCTATAACCTGGCAGGGGAGGGGAGCCTGGGCTGGCGGGAGGTGTTGCGCCGGGCGCGACGGCCTTTCGTGACGCTGCCGGCGTGGTGGGCCTACCTCGTTGCGGCGCTGTTGTGGCGGGCGCGAGCCTCCTTAGTCGCGCCGCCGGGGCAATTGGCGTGGGTTCGTTTCCCTTCGGTGGTCAGCACGGAGAGGCTGGAGAGAGAGATAGGATTTCGCCCGCGTCATTCTACGGCAGGGGCCTTGGCCGACTTCCTCAGAGCGTCCCTCCGCCGGGAACGTATACGCGGATCGCAGCCTCGCCGCTGACGGGGCATTTGTACTCGCAGATGCCGCAACCGATGCGGCGGTCTCGCACGACGTAGGGGCGCTGCACCGTTACGAGTTCGCCATCCCCATTTCGCACTTCCACCTTCTCCAACTGGATCGCCTTGTTGGGCACGGGGCACATCTCCTCGCAGACGATGCAATCCCGCCGTTCGGCCCAGGGAAGGCAACGGTTCTGATTGATGTAGGCCTGGCCGATCACCCGCTCGCGCTTCGCCGCCAGGCTCAAGGGCGGGATCGCCTGCACGGGACAGACTTGGCCGCAGGCATTGCAGGAGTAATCGCAGTATCCCAACCGCGGCACCAGCACGGGCGTCCAGAACCCTTCCAGGCCCGCTTCCGTCCATGCGGGCTGGATGGCGCCTGTAGGGCAGGCCCGGCTGCAGGCCGCGCAGCGAATGCATTTGGCCAAGAGGTCGTTCTCCCGCGCGCCTGGCGGGCGGATGAGGTGCGGATGGTCGCGTCGGGCGGCTGCGTCGCTGCGGAAGAGGCCGATGCCAGCCAGGGCCGCGCCGAGCGCGACGAGGGCTTGCCGGCGGTTAGGGTCGTAGGGGCTCCAGCGGGCCAGCGAGAGGTGCGCCGGGAAACGGACGGCGTTCGCCGGGCAGGCCGCCAGGCATTCCAGGCACATGGTGCATTCGCCGGGGTCGCTGGCGTAGCCTTGTTCGGGGCGGATGGCGTCCATAGGGCAGACGCGGGCACAGGCCTGGCATTCCTTGCAGCCGGCCCCTGTCTCGCGGCGCACGATGGCCCCTTTGCTCAGCAGCCCTAGCAGCCCTCCCAGAGGGCACAAGTACCGGCACCAGAAGCGCGGCGCGGCCCAATTCAAGAGGACGAGGCCGATGAACAGCCCCGCGTACAGCGGGGCGTAGCGATAGAAGACGGGTTCAAAGGGGAACACTTTGGGCCGTAGCCACCCATCCAAGGCCGACAGGGCGGGGCGCAGCGGCGCGAGGCGATACAATGCGACCTCGGCCCCGGTGACGACCTGGTCCAATGCGGGCCAGATGCTGACCGACAAGGTGCGGTAGAGGATCGTGAGAGGGTCAAAGATGAGGAGCGTCAGGTTGGCGAAGAGGGCCGCGATCAGGATGGCAAGGAGAAGGCCGTATTTGACGGCGCGCCAGGCGTCGGCGGGCGCTGCGCGTGGGCCGCGCCGGCGGCGCGGAGAGAGGATATCCAGCGCCGTCCCCCGAGGACAGAGCCAGCCGCACCAGGCCCGGCCTAGCGCGATGGTCAGCCCGATGGTGAGCAACGCCAAGGCCGACCCGGCTAGCCAGGTGCGGCTGGCGAGCAGGTGCGCCAGCATCGCCAGAGGGTCCAGGCGCATGGGGAGGTTTACCACGTCGGCAGGCCAGCCGCCGCGCCGCGCGCCGAGGAACAACGCCACGAACGCTATGAGCGCGAGGTATTGAACGGCCTGGCGCAGCCTCGTCCAACGGCGGCGCGCGCGGGCTGTTGCGTGGTCGGTTCTAGGCGCCAACGGTCAACTCCTCAATCGTCAAGTGCTGCAGGTCGCTGCGCCCCAAGCCCGCAGCCGTCCCCGCGCGGACGTAGGCCAGATCGTTCGGCTGCAAGCCGAAGAGGGTGGCGGCGTACGCGTCGGCGGCGACGATGTCGGGGCTGACGATCACCGTATCCAGTTTCTTCACGTCATCCAGGTTGCCGCCCGTCGGGCCGTTGGCGACGAGGATGCGCACCGCGTCCACCACGGTCAGCGCGGGCCGGATGCGGCCGGTGAGGTCGGCCAACCGTTGTCCTAGGTTGCTGTGTAGGGCGGGGCGGTCGCGGATGACGCCCATCAGGTTCTTCATGCCCAAAGTCAAGCGCGCCAGGTTATGATGCTTGGCGATCGACACGTTGATCACCACGTCGGCCTTCAACACATCTTCGTAGATTTCACACTCGCGCAGGCTTTGGGCCTGAGGGATTTTGGTTTTGATGAACCGCAGGCCGGACATGATCTCCATCTGGCCGCCGGCCGCTTTCACCTGTTCTTGAATGCCGCTGCGCACGTAGGCTTCTTCCGGGCTGCCGCCGAAGGGGTAGTCCATCACGCGCACACGGCGCGCGCCCGCTTCCAATGCAAGCCTGACCAACGCGCCCACCACCCAAGGGTTGGTGGTAGAGGCGTATTCATAGGTGTGGTACGCGTTGCAGATGTTGGGCTTGACGATCACGTCATCGCCTCGCTTGACGAACCGCTCCATGCCGCCCAACGCGGCGAGCGCCCTGCGCACCAGTTCCTCCGGCTCGCCGCCCCGCGCCACGACCAGATCGGGATAACCTCTGGCCGGCGCGGCGGGAGTGGGGGGGACGACGGTGGCGACGGGCGTCGCCGTTGGCAAGGTGGGGGAGGGGGTAGGGCGTCGCAGCGGTGTAGCCGGTGTAGCGGTCGCTTCTGCTATCGCTGTGGGGGGAGGGGCTGTGGGCGTCGGTAGAATAGGGGCGACGGCGGTCGGCGTGGCGGCGCGTCCTCCGGTCGTCGTCGGCGTAGGCGTTACCCTCGGTCCGCAGGCGCTCATCACCCAGCCCCAGGCGAACGCGAGAAACCCATGGGCGGTCCGATGCAAAAATCCTCTGCGTGTAATCTGATGCATGCTTGGCCCCCCGACGTTTCAGGCCGCAGAGCTTTGCCTTTTGTTCTCACCATAGCACGAACGGGCCTGGGCTGGAATGACCTTTGTCAGTTCCACCGTTCCTGTTGGCGGCTGGGCGGGGCTCAGCGGTAATCCAGCGCCACCATGGTGAAGGTCTCCAGCCGGGGCACCGTGAACTCTGCATAGTCGCCTCGCACCGTGTAGCCCAACTCCCTTTCGGCAGGCAAAATCGCCACGCGCCGAACGCGTTTGCCGTCCAGCCGGAGCCTGACCCTGATCCCTTCCACAGGGATGTTGGGCTGTTCCGGCTGGAAGTTCACGAGGTTGATGATGAAACGGTGCTTGTCTTCCTGGTGGAAGAGGGTTACTTCCACCACTTTAGGCGCGTCGGCCTCGCAGGCGAAGGGTCGGGCGAGGAGCCTGATCAGTCGGACAAAGACCTCCCGATGCGGGTCAAGGCTCTCCAAGTCCCCGGCCGCGTAGATGGCCTGGCCCTGGCCGAAACGGTTGTGCACGAGCGCGGGGTGGTCGGTGCGCCTGCCGGGAGGGTTGTTATGGATGGAGGAGAAATGGTAAGGGTCGGCGGGGTCAGTGTAGGGAAGGGTCAGCGTGCCCAGGATGGTGGCCCCGGGCCGCGCGGCCACCCGTACCTGCGAGTCGGTGAGGCCTAGGGGGTGTTGGGCCGTGTACGGCGCGAACAGCGCCTCTGCGCCCGCGGTCGGCGCGATGTAGGTGAAATTCTCCCGCGTCTCACCTTGATAAGAGACGCCCAGGACATCGGCCAGGAGGAAATCTTCCTGTCGCTTGCCGTCTTTGGTGATCAGCGAGGTATATCTACTGGCGTACAGCGCTCCGCCACAGTGCACGTATTCCCTAAACGCCTGCGCCTCCTCTTCGTCCATCATCAGGACGTTGGGGAGAACGATGACCTGATAGCGGGCCAGGTCCCTGAGGTTCCGCTTCGTGATCACGCCGAAGGGGATGTGATGATCCAGGAGCGACTTGGCCACGCTGAGGGCCGCCTCTACGTGGGGGACCTTGGCGGAGAGGTTGGGGTCATCCACCCTCTTGCCGTTGTCGGCGAAGTCGCACTTGGATTCGGTGCTCAGGTAAATGGCGACATCCTGGCACGGCTTTCCTCCCAGATAGGGCTCGTACACTTTCGTCTCGTTGAAGACGCTGCCCATCCTCTCGTACACGAGCGGATTCAGCGTCCCTAGGGGGTCTATAGAGTCAATGAAGATGAAGGCGCAGCCGTCGGCCAGGGCGGCAGAGGCCTTCGTCAGCAGCAGTTCCCGAGGCTTGAGCGCCGTGTAGTTTCTGAGGTCTACGCTGATGGTGGTCTCAAAGCCGCCGGGGAGGTTCTCGCTCAGGTTTTGGAAGACCTTGCGGGCGAAGGAGCCGGAGAGGGAATCCCCGTAGAAGTCGCCCTGCAAGAAGTCGTTCTGTTGTGCCAAGCGGTAGGTCACACCGAAGCGCCAGTTATTGGCATAGGTGGATGCTTGGTGCTCCACGCTGGCCTGAGGCTTCAACCTCTTGACGGCGGCGGTGATCAGGGCGGCGAATTCCACCAGCCAATCCTCTCGTTTCCTCTGGAAGGCGACCCAACGAGGGTCTTCCCAATGGATGATCCGCGGCAGTTCGCCCCCCACCTCGGCGGCGAATCGTCTTTGGCAGTGGCGACAGTAGCAGACGTGAGGCCAGAAGGTCATGTCAAAGCGAAGGCCCTCAAAGTCAAATTCTCGGCAGATCTCCTCTGCCAGGGCGACCACGTAATCGCGATAAGGCGAGTTAGGGCAGCAGACGCCGTAGCGGCTCCGCGCGGCCACGTCCTGGCCATCTGGGCCGATGATCCGCCAGTCGGGATGGTGGCGATAGGCCCAGACGTCAAAGATGACGCTGGCGTAGATGACCACGCGGATGTCCCGCCGGTGGCAGAGTTCAATCACCTCGCCTAGGAGGTTGCGCCCTTTTAGGCCAGGGTGCATCGCCCCGACCTTGGTGGGGAAGTAGCACAGGCCGACGTGGGAGTGTCCGTAGACGACCGCCGATTGCACCTGGGATCGGGTGAGCATCTCTACGTACTTCTGCGCGTCAAACTCGGACAGAAAAGTAGGGTCCCCATCGGAGATGTGCATGTCTACCACGCTGCGGCGGTAAACATCGCGGTACCATGGCTGATTCATGAGCGCTCCTTCAGATGGGTGATGTGGGGATGGCCCTGCGCGGGCAGCGACCAGGCGTTGTTCAGGGTAAGCGAAAGAAGATCATGATTGTAAATTATCACAAGCCTTCACGGCGGTCAAGGGGGCAATCGCCCGACTTTCCTCCAGGGTCGTGCTGACGGGTGGGCGCTCGCGGATTGCCCGCGGCTAGGGGCTATGCTATAATGGCAACGGAGGGAAGGAATGGGAGCCGCGCAAGCGCTGTATGCGCTGCAAACCACCGACATCGCCTTGGAGACGCAACGCCGGCGCCTGGCCGAAGTGGAGGCAAGCCTGGGCGAAAGCGACGAACTCAGAGAGGCGCGTGAGGCCTACCGCATGGCCCAGGAGGCTCTCAGGCAAACCCAGACGCTCCTGCGCGAGTTGGAACTGGAGACTAAGGGGCTGACCGATAAGATCGCTCAGGTGGAAAAGCACCTCTACAGCGGCGCGGTGCGCAACCCTAAGGAACTGAAAGGCATGGAGGCGGACCTTCATCAGTGGCAACGGCTCCGCAGCGGGCTGGAAGATCGCTCTCTGGAGGCGATGCTAAGGCTGGATGAGGAGCGCGCCGTGCTGGCCAGTCGGGAGCAGGCCCTCCGCGAAATAGAGGCTACCTGGCAGCAGAGCCAGACGGCCTTGCAGGCCGAGCGATCGGCCCTACAAACGAGCCTGGCTCAACTGGAAGAGAAACGGCAAAGGCAGGCCTCTTCCATCCCTCAGGCCGATCTCGCGGTCTACGAACGCCTGCGCCAACGCCTTGGCCGCGCGGTCGCGCTTCTGCAGGGCAACGCTTGCAGCGGCTGTGGCATGACCCTCGCGACGGGCCAGGTGCATCACGTGCGCATGAGCCAGGAACTCGTCTTTTGTCCCAACTGTGAACGCATCCTCGCCGTCTCCGCGTGAAGGCCTGTAGGCGGGCTCGCAAAGGGCTTCCCTTTTTGTCTCTTCTGTGCTATAATGCAGGCGTAGAACTTATGGTCTATTTCCGATGGCCGGAGGCGATGGGAACCTGCGATACGGCTGAGGGGTACCATGGCGAAGCGAGGAAATAGGCGCGGGCGCTCATCGCGCCTGCACTGGCGTGACGCGTTGCGGGCCGACGCGGTGGGTGTGGCCCTGATCCTGCTGGGAGGCGTTACGCTCCTGAGCCTGGCCTCGCCGGTGCGAGGAAGCCTGACCGCAGCGTGGTTGCAGGCGCTGCGCGCAGGCCTAGGCGTTGGGGTTTGGGTGGCGCCCTTCTGGATGGCCGCGGGGGGCCTCTGGCTCATCTTGTACGCCACCGATCGGCCTCCGTGCCTGGGCTGGCGTCGTCCCCTTGGCGCGGCCCTTTTGAACCTGGACCTCCTTGGCCTTGCCCACCTCCTGTTGGGCGCGGATGACCTGTGGCAGAGCGCGTTGGAGGGGCGCGGCGGCGGGGTGTTGGGTTACGCTCTGGGGGTAGGCCTCTGGTCGGGGCTGGGCCCCCTGGCCGCGACGGCCGTCCTCACGGCTTTGGCGGTCTTGAGCCTGTTCCTGCTGGCCGACCTCGCGCCCGAACAGGTGGCCAAGGCCATTGCAGCGGGTTGGCTTTGGCTCCGGGGCCGCCTTGCCGGCATCAGGCTGCCGGCGCGCGTGTCGCTTCCGACTCCCCCCGACGGACCCTCTACCTTGACGAAACTCATCGGGCAGGTGAAGCGCGCCTCGCCTAAGGTTCCTTTCTCCCCACCCTCGCAGAGGGCCGCACGGAGCACCCAGCCTGCGCGCGCCCCTCAAGTCATAGAGCCGCTTAGGATCATGCGTCCGCCTCGGATCATCGGCGGCGCCCATGAATGGCGACTGCCGGCGTTGGATGAAGTGCTGGAAGAGGCGGTGGAACACGAGCTCAGCCAGGCCGAGATACGCAACCGGGTGCGGATCATTGAGCGGACGTTGGAGAGCTTCGGCGTCCCTGCCAAGGTGGTGGAGGTCAATCAGGGCCCCGCGATCACCCAGTTCGGCGTAGAGCCGGGTTACATTCCCAAGAAGGGGCCCGAAGGCGAGATTGAGCAGCGCAAGGTGAGCGTGCGCAAGATAGAGGCATTGGCGAACGATCTGGCTTTGGCCCTTTCCACCGCGCCCATCCGTATCCAGGCGCCCGTTCCCGGCAGGCCGATGGTGGGGATTGAGGTGCCCAACACGGAGAAGGCGCTGGTCACCCTGCGCAGCGTCATGGCGTCGGAGGCGTTCCGGCGCATGGATTCGCCCCTCAAGATCGCCTTGGGGCAAGATGTCTCCGGTCAGCCTGTCGTGGCCGACCTGTCGGCCATGCCCCACCTTCTGATCGCTGGCGCGACCGGCTCCGGCAAGTCGGTCTGCATCAATTCCATCGTGAGCTGTCTCCTCTGCACCAACACGCCGGACACGCTGCGCCTTCTGATGATTGACCCCAAGATGGTGGAATTGACCGCTTTCAACGGGATCCCCCACCTGATCACGCCGGTGGTGGTGGAAGTGGAGCGGGCGGTGAAGGTGCTGCAATGGGCCACCAGCGAGATGGACCGGCGGTACAGGCTCTTCGCCAAGGCCGGCGCGCGCAAAATAGAGGTGTACAACCAGGGACAGGCGCGGCGCAAGGAGCCGCTATTACCCTACATCGTCATCGTCATTGACGAACTGGCCGACCTGATGATGTCGGCGCCGGAAGAGGTGGAACGCACCCTGTGCCGTCTGGCGCAGATGGCCCGCGCCACCGGCATACACCTGATCGTCGCCACGCAACGCCCCAGCGTGGACGTGGTAACGGGCCTCATCAAGGCCAACTTTCCTGCCCGCATCGCCTTTGCCGTCGCCAGCCAGGTGGATTCCCGCGTGGTGTTGGACATGCCAGGGGCAGAACGGCTCTTGGGTCGCGGCGACATGCTTTTCTTGGCGCCGGATGCCAGCGGCCCGCAACGGCTGCAGGGTTGCTTTGTATCCGACCGAGAACTGGAGCGCTTGGTTCAATTCTGGCGCACGAGCGCGGAGGCCGCGTTGGGGCGCAGCCTTGCTGTGACGGAGGCCGGGGAACGGGCAGGAGAGGCCGGCCCTACCTCGGGAGAAAAGCCTGCCGATGCCTTCTCCGAGGCCCAAGCGTCCCCTTCTGCCGAGGGGAAAGAGGCGGCTCCCCTCTGGCAGCCGCTCCTTTGGGATGAACTCACTTCCGAGGCGGCTGCAGCGGTGGCGGAAGCCAGTTCGCCGCCCAAGGACGAACTGTTTGACAAGGCGGTGGAGGTGGTCAGGACGCATCAACGCGCGTCCATCACCCTCTTGCAGCGTCGCCTGCGCGTGGGGTACGCGCGCGCGGCCCGGCTGATAGACCTTCTAGAGGCCGAGGGGATCATCGGACCTGAGGAAGGCAGCAAAGGACGACAGGTCCTCATCTCCGCCGATGGGACGCTTATTAAGGGAGAGAAGGGGAACGGCGAAAGCGCCCCCCTGCCCGATCACCGCACCTAGAGGGCCGGCCTGGCGGCCGCGACGCGCGCCGCGCAAGACTTGCTTAGATTTCTCGCCTGCGTTATAATGGGAAAGGGATGTGTAAAAGCCGCGGGTGTTGCCGCGGTGTAGGGTGTGGGTTTGCTTATCTTCCCAGCCCTGGTAACCCGGGCCTCGCGCTGTCCGATGACGCTCAGCGTGTGGAAGGGAGTCCTGTGAACCACCTATTCCCTTGACCACCAGGCCGTGCTA
>DAOTYP010000138.1:0-3220 GCA_034434975.1 Anaerolineae bacterium
CTGACGTTGCACGGCCGTGTGGTAGATGCTGTGCACGATGTCGCTCTGGATGGCCGCGAGGAGTTGCTGGTACATCTCGTGGGCCTCGCGCTTGTAGGCCACGAGCGGGTCTTGTTGGCCGTAGGCCCGCAGCCCGATCCCCTCTCGCAGGCTGTCCAGGTCGGTCAGGTGGCGCACCCAACGGGAATCCACGGCCCGCAACATGACGAAACGCTCGGCCTGCCGCATCAACTCCGGGCCTAACTCCTTTTCCTTCGCCTCATAGGCTTCCTCGGCCAGGCGGTACAGGTCGGCTCGCAATTCCTCTACTTTCATATCGGCCCAACGCGCGGCCGCGTTCACCGGCACGGGGAGGATGGCGCCCACGGCGGCGGCCAAGCCCTTCAGGTCCCATTCCTCCCGATAGGGGCTGCCGGCGAAGGTGCGCACGAGGTTATCCAGTTCCCGTCGGACCATCGGCAGGATCACCGGCTTCAGCGTCGGCTCGCTGAGGATGCGGCGGCGCTGCTCGTAGATCACCTCGCGCTGCTTGTTGACGACGTTGTCGTACTCTAAGACGTGCTTGCGGATGTCAAAGTTGTACCCTTCTACCTTGATCTGCGCGTTCTCTATGGCCTTCGTGACCAGGTTGTGCTCAATCGGCACGTCGTCTTCCACGCCCAGGCGTTCCATCAGGCGCGCGACGCCCTCGCCGCCGAAGCGGCGCATCAGGTCGTCCTCCAGCGACAGGTAGAAGCGCGAGGAGCCGGGGTCTCCCTGGCGGCCTGCGCGACCGCGCAATTGGTTGTCAATCCGGCGCGCCTCGTGGCGCTCCGTGCCCAAGATGTGCAGCCCTCCCAGCGCGACCACCTTCTCCCGGTCCCGCCGGCACATCTCCGTCACCTCAGCGATCACCTGTGCCCAGCGTTCGGGGTACTTCTGCGTAGGGTCCTCACCGCGCGCGGCCATCAGGAGCGCCTCGCTCCACGCGTCCTGCCGGATGAGGGTCAGGTCAATTCCCTCCTTGCGCAGACGATCGCGCGCCAGGCCTTCCGGGTTGCCGCCCAAGAGGATGTCCACGCCGCGGCCTGCCATGTTGGTGGCGATGGTCACGGTGCCGGGGCGCCCGGCCTGCGCGATGATCGCCGCCTCTTTTTCGTGTTGCTTGGCGTTCAAGACCTGGTGGGGGATGCCCCGACGCTCCAACAAGCCGGAGAGGTACTCCGAGGTCTCTATGGCGATGGTGCCCACCAGGACGGGACGGCCCTGCTTGTACAACTCCTCTATCTCGCGCACGACGGCGCGGAACTTGGCCTCCTGCGACTTGTACACCTGGTCGGGATAGTCCACGCGGATCATCGGCTTGTGGGTAGGGATGACGACCACGTCCAGGTTGTAGATCTTGCCGAACTCCTCCGCTTCGGTGGCCGCCGTGCCGGTCATGCCCGCCAGTTTGTGGTACATGCGGAAGAAGTTCTGGAAGGTGATGGTCGCCAACGTCAGGCTCTCCCGCTGAATGCGCACTCCCTCTTTGGCCTCAATGGCCTGATGCAAGCCCTCGGAGTAGCGACGGCCATGCATCAGGCGACCGGTGAACTCGTCCACGATGATGACCTCGCCATCTTTGACGATGTAATCCCGGTCCCGTTTGTAAAGGACGTGCGCGCGCAGGGCGTTGTCCAGGTAAGGGGTCAGGTCAAAGTGCTCCGGCGAATAGAGGTTGTTGATCCCCAGCCAAGACTCCACCTTGGCGATGCCCGCTTCGGTGAGGGTCACGACCCGCATCTTCTCGTCAACGGTATAGTCTTCCTCCGGCCGCAGGCGAGGGACCAGGCGGGCGAAGGTCTGATAGTAGTCGGACGATTCCTCGGCCTGACCGGAGATGATGAGGGGGGTGCGGGCCTCATCAATGAGGACGTTGTCCACCTCATCCACGATGGCGTAGTGGAGCTCGCGCTGCACCTGCTGCGAGAGATCCCACACCATGTTATCCCGCAGGTAATCAAACCCGAACTCGTTGTTGGTCCCGTAGGTTACATCGGCCAGGTACGCCTCACGGCGGGGGACGGGGCGCAGGCGCTGGTAGCGGTCATCGCTGGCCTGGAAATCAGGGTCGTACAGGAAGGAACCCAGGTCGGGGTTGGCGGCGGCCGATTGGATGACGCCTACCTTCAGGCCGAGGAGATGGTAGATGGGCCCCATCCATTGGGTGTCGCGCTTGGCCAGGTAGTCGTTGACGGTTACCACGTGAACGCCGCGCCCCAGCAGGGCGTTCAAATAGACGGGGAGGGTGGCGACCAAGGTCTTGCCCTCGCCCGTCTTCATCTCGGCCACCTTGCCCTGGTGCAGGACGATGCCGCCAATGAGTTGTACGTCGTAGTGCCGCAGGCCGATGGTGCGGCGCGCCGCCTCCCGCACGGCGGCGAAGGCGACGGGGAGGATCTCCTCCAATTCCGCCTCCTCCGCGGCGCGCAGGTCTTTCTCGGCCTCCTCCCAGGCGCGGCGCAGGTCTTGCTGGCGCTCCGGATCGGTCTCCTCCTCCCATGCCCGACGGGCCTCATCCCGCCGAGCACGCAGGTTCGCCGTGGCCGCCGCGATGCGGGCCCTGAACTCATCCGTCAGCGCCCGCAGGGCCTCGTTGGAGCGAGCCTGCATCTCCGGCTCCAACTCATTGATCTGTTCCACCAGCGGTCGGAGGCGCTGGATCTGTTTCTCGTTCGGATCACCAACGATCTTGGTCAACAAACTCTTAAACATGCCAAAATTATACCACACTTCCCTCGGCCAACCAATAGCCTTTTAGGAGGAGAGTGTTGAATAACCAGCGTTCTCAGAGGTTCTCCGTCTGGTACAGCCGGTTCCAGGCTCACTCAGGGCCTTCGGGGGGGCCGAGGAGAGGCTATCAGACGGTCCCAAACACCCATGCTGCCCTCTTCTTCCGGCTTCCAGGCGCGCCAAAGCCAACCAGGTCAGGCTACAACCCCTTGCCACCGCCGGCTCCCAGCCCGGAAACGCTCTCCCCTCAACAGCGCCACGATCCGCTCCAGGTTCAGCACCAAGACCGTCAGATACGCCTGAATCCCATACCGCAACAACCCCAGATACCGACACCGCCCAAAGCCATGCCAACGCTTCGCCTCACCATACTTCCGCTCCACCTTGAACCGCTCCGCCTGACCCGCTCGGTATGCCGCCGACGCCGCCACCTCCCGCCAAAAGGCATGATGCTCATTCCTCACCC
>DAOTYP010000139.1:0-2433 GCA_034434975.1 Anaerolineae bacterium
TCCAGAGGCCTTACCAAGATGCCCACCTCGCTAGTGGGCTGGTCAGGGGCCTTGTGGTACAGGTTGCGATGTGGCTCAACGGTCCCGATGGCCCGTCCGCCTTGCAGAACGTCCAGGCGGGCGGCCACCACCGTATGGTTATCTGCCTCTATCTGGCGCAAGCCGCGGTAGACGAGGGTGTAATGGCGCAGGGAGAGCGTCTCGCCGATGGCCAGGTTGCCTTGCCCTTCGGCCTGGAAGAAGGTGGCCCCCATGATCCCCAGCGCCATTAGGACGACGCCCAAGTGGACGATGTAACCGCCATACCGTCGTTGGTTGCGCTGGACGATGCGCAGGAGGGCAAGCCCCCAGCCTTCACCTGTGGCCTGGCGACGCGCCTGGGCGCCGCGTACGAACTCCTGCACGATGGTTGCGATGACGAAGGCGCAAACCGCGATCCCTGCCAACGGCGCGCCCCCGCGCGCACCTAGAAAGAAGGCGATCAAAGCGGCCAGGGGCATGATGCCCAACGGGATGGCGAAATTGCGAAGGAGGCTGGCGTTGCTGGTGCGCCGCCAGCCCAATAGCGGGCCTACGCCCATCAGGATCAGCAAGATCAGAAAGATCGGCCCGTTGACCTTGTTGAAGAAGGGCGCGCTGACAGCGATTTTGGTCTGTCCGAGGAGTTCGGTGAGCATGGGGAAGAGGGTTCCCAAGAGCGTGGCGAACGCGATGATGACAAAGACCAGATTGTTCAGCAAAAAGGCGAACTCCCGGGAACGCATGGAATCCAGTTCATTCTCGGCGCGCAGAAGCGGCAGGCGGTCAAACAGGAGGTACAGGAAGCCCAGCATGACCAAAGCGATGAAGGCCAAGAAGAGGGGGCCGATGTTGGAGAGCGCGAAGCTATGGACCGACTGAATGACGCCGCTGCGGGTGATGAAGGTGCCGATGATCGTGAGGGAGAAGGTGATGAAGATGAGGAAGACGTTCCACACCTTCAACATCCCTCGTTTCTCCTGGATCACGATGGAGTGGAGGAAAGCCGTGCCGGTCAACCAGGGTAGGAGGGAGGCGTTTTCCACCGGATCCCATGCCCAGAAGCCACCCCAGCCGAGCTCCACGTATGCCCACATGGAGCCCATCAGAATCCCGAGGCTTAGGAAGAGCCAGGGCACCAGCGTCCATCGCCGCATGGCGCGCACCCAGCGATTGTCCAGCTGACGGGAGGCGAGCGCCGCTACCGCGAAGGCAAAGGGCACCGAGAAGCCGACGAAGCCCAAATACAGACCGACCGGGTGAACAACCATCCAATAATTTTGCAACAACGGGTTAAGGCCCTGGCCATCCGCTGGCGTGAAGTCTAGTCGTTTAAAGGGGTTGGCAGCGAAGAGGAGGGCGATGAGGAAAAAAGCGCTGATGCCTAGAAGGACGGCCGAAGCGTAAGGCATCAGTTCCCGCTGTTGGCGACGGAGCGTGCGAACGGCCAGAACGGAGTAGCCCGAGAGGATCAACGTCCAGAAGAGGAGCGATCCGGCCTGTCCTCCCCACAGGGCGGAGAATTTGTAGAGAAGGGGTAAGGCTCGTTCCACGTGGGTTGCCACATATTCTACGCTAAAATCCATTGTTAGGATGGCGTGCCACAAAGCCAGCGTGGCGACGAGCACCAGTAAGCCCACCGCGTACACCGCATTTTGCCCGCTGGTGATCAATTCCGCTCGCTTCTGGCGGACGCCTAGCCAGTTGACTACGATCCCAAAGATCGCCAAAACCAACGCGGCCACCAATGACACATACCCGACTTCCACCATCAAAAAACCCTCCTCATCATCCGTTTGTCACTTCTCGTATCGCTTCAGCTCTTCCTCTACCCGTTTCAAGTACTCATCCTCCGGCTCGGTTCCGCGCCGGGTGGGCAGGCGTCCCGGGGTCAGCCTCGTTTCTACCGATGAGCCGGTGGGGCGAGGTCGCGCCGTCCAGGTGCGGCCGAGGTAAAAGATGTAAAGGGCGCCGGCCAGGAGCGCCGCAAAGGGCAATACCCAAGGAAGCCAATGGATGCCTTGACGGGGAGGCTCGCCAAGGACGATCTGGCCGTACTTTTCTACGAAGTAAGCCTTGATGGCCTCTTTGCTCTCGCCAGCGGCCAATTTGTCGCGGATGGTCTCTCGCATCTGCTCGCAGGCGCGGAGCTCGCAGGTATCCAACCGCACGCCGTTGCAGAGGGGACACCACAGTTCCCGCGCGATGACATTGACCTCTTCCGCCGTGGGAGTGGGGCCTTGCGCGCTGGCGGATATCACTAGAAGTGTGGCCAGGATGAAGGCGCCCCAAATGATCGGCAGAATCCTTCGCGTAGTGGTAAAATTCCCATTTTTGCTCATTTTAGGTTCAACACGTTAAACGCGCCCACTTTTTTCGTATAGTCATCAGTGCCTATGTCCACCACACCCAAGG
>DAOTYP010000140.1:0-1978 GCA_034434975.1 Anaerolineae bacterium
GATGTCCGCGCCAGTTCTCGGGCAGAAGGATGCGCCGCAGGTTGGGATGCCCCTGAAAGCGGATGCCCATCAGGTCATAGACCTCGCGCTCGTGCCAATTGGCCGTGGGCCAGATCTCCACTACGCTGGGCACAACGGGTTCATCCCCGCCGGGGCATGGCACGCTGAGACGAAGCCGCCGCCTGTGGGCCAGCGAGAGAAGTTGATAGACCGTGTTGAAGCGCGCGCCCGCAAAGGGGGACGCGCCATCGC
Organism: Anaerolineae bacterium; assembly: GCA_034434975.1. Lineage (GTDB taxonomy): Bacteria > Chloroflexota > Anaerolineae > JADYZS01 > JADYZS01 > JADYZS01. Next base: position 253 of record DAOTYP010000140.1, read on the forward strand.
CCTCTGCGGTCAACAACGACCGATCCACCGAGGTCAGATCGGTTAACATCTCATAGCGCAGATCGGGCTCGTCCCGCAGAAAACGGCCCACGGCCAACAGGTCTTGCGGGCGGACGATGATCGTCGTCTCATCCCGGAACTCCTTGCTGCCGAGGACCGCCTGGGGGAACCGGGCCTTTAACCGTTCAACCAGTTCGTTCATGATTTCTAACCTACCTGGGGAACGGGCTTTGTCGCTTCACGGGCCTGAGAGGCTCGGTCGGAAAACCTTTCCTTTTTGATTTTCTCCTGCAGTTTCGTCAGGGCGAAAAGGAGCGCCTCCGGACGGGGCGGGCAGCCGGGGACATACACGTCCACCGGGATGATCTTATCCACCCCCTGCACGATGGCATAGTTGTTGAAGGGGCCGCCTGCCGAAGCGCAGATGCCCATCGCGATCACCCACTTAGGCTCCGGCATCTGATCGTAAAGCCGCTTGACCACGGGCGCCATCTTGTTGGAGACGCGGCCCGACACGATCATCAGGTCCGCCTGGCGAGGCGTGGCCCGGAACAATTCGCTCCCGAAACGGGCGATGTCGTGACGCGACACGCCCGACGTGATCATCTCAATCGCGCAGCAAGCCAGGCCGAAAAGGAGCGGCCACACCGAATTGGCCCGCGCCCAGTTCACCGCCTGCTCTAGCGTCGTCGTGATGACGCTTTCCTGAGACAACCTCTCCTCTAATCCCATGTTTCCACTTCCCCTCACCCTTACTTGTTATAATTATCACTACATCAATCACAGATTTTCTGTAGGCCCTCATCCCGTTCTCTACTCACAAGGCCCTACCGCCAATCTAGCGCGCCCTTCTTCCACACGTAGATAAAGCCGATGAGAAGGATCCCCAAGAAGATCCCCACTTGCGCCAGCCCGAACCAGGTCAATTTCTTGAGGACGACCGCCCAAGGATACAAGAAGATGACTTCAATATCAAAGAGGATGAAGAGGACGGCCACGACGTAGTAGTGCACGGGGAAACGTCGCCGCGCGTCGCCATAGGGAAGCATGCCCGATTCGTACACGTCTAGTTTGGCAGGGGTGGGACGTCGCGGCCCGAAGAGGGCAGGCACGGCCAAGGCCAGAAAGGCGAAAACGACAGCGACGACGAGCAGGATCAGGATGGGCAGGTAGTCTACCGGGCGCATGCACCTCTCCCTTGGGGCAATCGTGCCGATTGTATCATGCAGACCCCACTTTGTCAAACCTTTTTTGTGAAACTCCCTACTTCCCTGCAGGCGTGCGCCAAAAACTTTGCATTTTCCCTCGGCTGTGATACAATCTCCCCGCGATCGTTGCCCAGGACGCGCCTTTTTCTGGTTTTCGCCTCTCATGCAAGGACGCACCACATTCTACGGGAGAGGAGAGATGTTGGAGCAATACGGCTTCATCGCCTTGTACTCCGGACTTGTGTTCGTCTTCCCCTTCCTCGGCATGTTGACCGCCTGGCTCCTGCGCCCCAAGAAACCCAACCCCATCAAGAGGTCTACCTATGAGTGCGGCTTGGAGACCATCGGTGACACATGGGTGCAGTTCAAGGCCCAGTACTACCTCTTCGCGCTGATCTTCGTCGTGTTTGACATTGAAGCGGTCTTCCTTTTCCCTTGGGCCGTCGCCTATCGCCGTCTGGCGCTCTACGCGCTGGTGGAAATGGCGATCTTCCTGCTGATCTTGCTGGGCGGCCTCC
>DAOTYP010000141.1:0-3650 GCA_034434975.1 Anaerolineae bacterium
TCTATTCTGCTATGCTAAAGGCGTGGCTGGGGCATTACCGGGGGCACCCCCTGCGGCAGGGTGTAGGGAGGATGCTGCACACCATGGCTACATCTGCACAAGATCGGGCATCCTTGGGGGAAGATGGCAGGAAGGCCCAGCGCAGATTCCTATGCATCGTGCAAGACACGGCTTTGGCGCAAGAGTTGTTTACCCTCTTCCGAGCACGCGACGAGGAAACGCAAATCGTCGCGACGGAGACGGAAGGACTCAACCTTCTCTTGCGGAACCGATGGGATGCGGTGCTGCTGGAAATTCGGAGGCCGGGACGCCAAGGGTACGCGCCGTGCGCACGCGTGCGCAAGTATTGGCGCGGCCCGCTGGTTCTCTTGTTGACCTCGCCGGCGGCGGGCGCGGATGTGGTGCGCGGGTACGAAATGGGCGCGGACGCTTACGTGATGGTTCCGTTTGATCCCAGAGAATTGGTAGCCCGTGTGGAGGCGCTCTTCCAGCGGTCTAACCACCGCGCGGCCGCGATGGCCTGAGCGTTGGCAACCCTCCTTCCCCTCCTGCACCGACAGCCTGGCCTGGGGTGAGGAACGATTGCATGCAGGGGGCGCTGTGCGGTGCAGGGGAATTGACGGGGGCGGGCGTTGGGACTAGGCTGCTGGCGTCCGCCCCTCTTTCCAAACCAACGTCCTAGCATCTCGTCTCAAAAGAGACGAACAAGAGGTGAGACCGTGCCTTGCGTTTCATCCAGAGCCCGACGGCGCGCGGCGTTCATAGAGGCGGCAGGCCAGATCTACGATCGGCTGGAGGAGTGGTGCCTCCAGAACCCCGGCGCTACAGCGCATGAGATTGAACTGGAAACGGCCATGCGGCGCAGACAACTGGTGCGGAAAGCCGTGGCCTTGCTGAGCAGCGATGCCGGCCTGCACTCCCCTGCCATGCCTCACCAGAGGCCGCAGAAGGCGGTGGAGCCGGGCCTCTTTCTTGACCTTCTCGCATAAAAACAGCAGAATGTAAGCCATCTTCAGGACGCCGCCTTACACCCAGGGCAGTCAGCATTCATGTTGATCCGGATTCTCATTTTCCTCGCCGTCTTTCCTTGGGCAACCCTCCTTCCTCCCGACGACGCTACCTTTTCTTCCCTCTCGGCCGCGCCCCGCGCCGCCGTCAGCGGCCTCATCTTTGAGGATGGCGACGGCGACGGAAAAGCCGCAGGCCCCTTTGATCGCCCCCTGAGCGGCGTGGAGGTGCGGCTGGGAGCCCCTTGCAGCACCGAGCCGCTCCTCTATCGGAGCGCGATCAGCGATGAAGAGGGGCGTTACCAGTTTCTTAGCGTCGGTCGTGGCTGTTTCTGCATCCACGTGCTGGCACCGGAAGGCTACCAGGAGACGACCCCTCGGCCTTGCGCGGTGCGGACATCGTGGGATGAGGGGATCACCCGGCACGACCTAGGCTTGGCCCGGCCTGGACACATCGTCGGCGTCGTCTTTGAGGACGCGAACGGGAACGGCATCCAAGACGCGAACGAAGGAGGCCTGGCCGATGTGGTCACCGACCTGTATCAGGATGCCGACGGCGACGGAAACCTGGACGCCGAGGATGCCCTGTTAGAGAGCACAAGGACGGAGCCGAACGAAGGCGCCTTCGCCTTTCTGGGCTACCTCCCCGGCCGCTACCTCCTTGCCGTCACACCGCCCCCCGATTTCACAGCCACCACGCCCACCGTGCAAGGCTTCCTCCTGGTCACAGGGAGCGCCGGCGGCGAACTTCTCTACTATTTCGGCCTCCGCCGCACCGATCTTCCCCCTCGCATCTCTGCCGAGCCGCATTAGCCCATCTGCCAGAGGCGCGGTATAATCATCGCGACAATGACTCGCGAGGCGCATATGGGCATCATCATCGTTGGCCTCGGGCCGGGAGACCCAACTCAGATCACGCGCGAAGCCTGGCAAGTGCTGTCGGAGGCCGAGGAGGTCTATCTGCGCACCCGGCGGCACCCTGCCGTCCCGCATTTGCCCCCGCACCTGCGCGTGCACAGTTTTGACCACGTTTACGAGGAGCGCGCTCACTATGCCGAGATCTACGCCGCGATCGCCGAGGAGATCCTCGCGCTGGGCCAGCGACCCATAGGTGTCGTTTATGCGGTGCCCGGTCATCCTTGCGTGGGCGAGGCAACCACGAGCCTCATCGCAGCGGAGGCGCGAGCGCGGGGTATGCCCTTGCGCATCGTGGCCGGCCTGAGTTTCGTGGAGGCGGCCTGCGCGGCCTTGGGGCTTGACCCGCTGGAGAGAGGGTTGCAGGTCGCCGATGCGATGCTCATCGCCCGCCAGCATCATCCCGCTCTGGAGGCCGACCGCCCCGCCATCCTGGGGCAGATCGCCAGCCGCGCCCTGGCCAGCGATGTGAAGTTGACCCTGATGAACCTGTACCCCGACGATCATGAGGTCACGGTGGTGCAACGCGCAGGCTTGCCCGGTCAACGCCTGATCCGCCTACCCCTTTACGAATTGGATCGCGCGGTGGAGTTTGACGATCTCACCGCGCTCTACGTGCCGCCCTTGGCGGGGCCTTGCTCCTTCACCGCGCTCCAGGAGGTCGTCGCGCACCTGCGCGCGCCCGACGGCTGCCCGTGGGATCGGGAGCAGACGCACCAAAGCCTCCGCTCGGACCTGCTGGAGGAGACCTACGAGGTCTTGGATGCCCTGGATGCCGAGGACACGGCCGCCTTGCGCGAGGAGTTGGGAGATCTCCTTCTCCACGTGGCGATGCACACGCAGATCGCGACGGAAGAAGGCGAGTTCCGCTTGCCCGACGTGGCCGTGGGCATCGCCGACAAACTGATCCGCCGCCATCCTCACGTCTTCGGCGATGCGCAGGTGAAGGACCAGGCGGATATTTTGCGCAATTGGGAGGCCATCAAACGGCGAGAGCGGTCGGACAACGGCGGCGAGGCCGGATCGCTGTTGGACGGCATCCCCAAGACCCTGCCGGCGCTGGCGCAAGCGCAGGCATACCTCGGGCGCGCGGCGCGGGTGGGGTTGGGAATCGTCGCCGATGAAGAGCGCTATGCCACGGTAGAACGCGCCTTGCGCGCCCTGCGTGCGGGCGAGAAGGGAAGCGAAGAGAGGCTGACGGAGGCCCTTTTCGCGCTGGCCGCGCTGGCGCGCGGCCGCGGCGTGGACGCGGAGGCGGCGCTGCGCGGCCTCAACGCGAAGTTCGCGGCGCGCGTGGCCCGCGCCGAAGCCCTGGCACAAGAAGCAGGGCAAGACTTGTCCGCGCTGACGCAAAAGGAACAGGCAGATTGGTGGAACAGAGCAGGAGAGGATGCCTGAAGACGAAACCGCAGCCTCACCCTATGGCGATGGCTGCGGCTCCTTGGTCGGGGCGAGAGGATTTGAACCTCCGACCTCACGGGCCCGATCCGTGCGCGCTGCCGAGCTGCGCCACGCCCCGTCCGTGATCGGCATTATACCCCAGGTACGCGGGTTTGACAAATCGGTCAGCATGGATGCGCCATGAGCCTTCAGATCGGCATCGTTGGCCTCCCCAATGTGGGGAAATCTACCTTGTTCAACGCGCTGACCCGCGCCGGCGCGCCCGTCGCACCCTATCCCTTCACCACCCTGGAGCCGAACGTCGGCATCGCCGCCGTGCCCGATGAA
>DAOTYP010000142.1:0-13547 GCA_034434975.1 Anaerolineae bacterium
TGACGGAGGCCATCGCCGCGGTGGACATGAGCCTGCGCGCGGGGTGGAACGTCGTCGTCTCCCACCGCTCGGGCGAGACGGAGGACACCACCATCGCCGACCTGGCGGTGGGCCTCAACACCGGGCAGATCAAGACCGGCGCGCCTTGTCGCTCCGATCGCGTGGCGAAGTACCACCAACTCTTGCGCATTGAAGAGGAGTTGGGCGATACCGCCGTCTATCCGGGGATGCGCGCCTTCGGCAACCTCCGCCGCTAGGCTGCCAGAGGCGCACGCGCGGGGCCGGGAAGCCTGCCAGGGCTTTCCCGGCCTTCTTGCGCGCCGCGACTTTTCACCGCGGCGCGAGGTGTGATATACTTTGCCCAAACGCCGCCGGCCTGAGCAGACGAACCGCTGAAGAGGAACGTCGTGATAGACCTGCTGCCTTGGGATGAAATGGTTGACATCCCAGCAGGGCCTTTCATCATGGGGAACGACAAGGGGGCCGAGGCCGAAAGGCCGCAGCACGTGGTGTCCTTGCCGGCCTTTCGCATCGGTCGCTACCCCATCACCAACCGGCAGTACCTGCGTTTCGTGCGCGAGGGGGGCTACAACGAAGAGGGGTGGTGGCCGCCTGCAGGATGGCAGTGGCGCAGGCTCATGAAGATAGACGCGCCGGCCCTGTGGCGGCATCCACTCTACAACAGGCCGGAGCAGCCGGTGGTAGGAGTGTGCTGGTACGAGGCGGTGGCCTACGCCCGCTGGTGGAGCGAGCGCACAGGCCGCCACTTTTCTTTGCCGACGGAAGCCCAATGGGAGCGCGCGGCGCGCGGCACGGACGGCCGCGCCTGGCCCTGGGGCGACCAATTTGAGTTCGGACGCTGCAACACGGTGGAAGCCAAGCACGGTCAGCCGACGGCGGTGAACGCCTTCGCGAACGGAAGGACGCCCGAGGGGGTTTACGACCTGGCGGGGAACGTGTGGGAATGGTGCCGCACCCGCTGGGGCCGCACCTGGCAGACGCTAGAGTACCCTTACCCTTACGATCCGACCGACGGCCGAGAGGACGAGTCGGACCGCTACGTGCGCGTCATCCGGGGCGGCTCTTGGTTTGACCCCTGGCCGCAAGCCTGCGCGACCTACCGGCGGCGTTACCTGCCGGACGCGCGCAGCAACAACATCGGCTTCCGCCTGGTTGAAGAGCCCGCATGATCTAGAAAAAAACCGGAAGAAAGGGAGCCCATTACTCATATGACATCATCGTCGTCTCGTCTGCGTGTGGGGGTCATCGGTTGCGGTGTAGGGCGCGCGCACCTCACGTCCTACGCCACCCTGCCCGATGACGTGGAGATCGTGGCCTTGGCGGGGACGGATGAGGACCGCTGCCGCCGCTTGGCCGCCGAATTCAACATCCCTCGCCTCTTCAGCGATTACCGGGATCTCCTGGCGCAACCGGACGTTGAGGCGGTGAGCGTTTGCACGCCTAACTACCTGCACGCGCCGATCACCCTCGCCGCGGTGGCGGCGGGCAAGCACGTCCTCGTGGAGAAGCCTTTGGCCATGACGGTAGCCGAGGGCGAGGCGATGGTGCGCGCCGCGGAGAAGGCCGGGCGCGTCCTCATGATCGTCTTCAACTACCGTTTTCGCGGCGACGCCCAGACGCTGAAGCGCCACATAGACGCGGGCGGCCTTGGCGAGGTGTACTACGTGCAGGCGGGTTGGCTGCGTCGGCACGGCATCCCGGGCCACGGCTCCTGGTTCGTCTGCAAGGAGCAGTCGGGCGGCGGCCCGCTGATAGACCTGGGGGTGCATGTCTTGGACCTGGCGCTGTGGCTCATGGGGAGGCCGCGGGCGGTGGCCGTGAGCGCGGCCACCTATGCCGCGCTCGGCCCCCGCGGCCGCGGGCTATGGCCCGGCCTTCGCCCCTCGTCGGGGGGAGGCAACTTTGACGTAGAAGACCTGGCCTTGGCCTTCATCCGCCTGGAGACGGGCGCGACGTTGTCCCTCGCCGTCAGTTGGGCCGGTTACACCGGCTGGGGCGACGACTACTTCGTGCACCTATGGGGCCGAGAGGGCGGCGCGGAACTGACCGTGCGCGGTTACGCGGAGGCCGATACCCTGCGCTTCTTCGCCGATGTCGCCGGCGTGCGCACCGAGATGCGGCCCCAATGCCCGGCGGTCCCAGGGCACGCGCAGGTGGTGGGCGAGTTCGTGCGCGCGGTCAAAGCAGGCCGCCCCACCTCGCCCACGGGAGAAGAAGGGTTGGCCGTGCTGCGCCTGGTGGATGCCATCTACCGCTCGGCGGCAGAGGGGAAAGAGATCAGGTTGTAGAGGCAGCGCAGAAGGGTAAGGGCCGACCTCGGAAGAGCCGGTCGGCCCTTTTTGCTTCTCTGGCTTGTGGTGTTGCGTCCTCGCTAAGGGTTCTTCCCGGCCAAGAGCGCGTCCAACAAATCCTTCCAGGTCTCGTAAGGGGGCGAACCTTGAAGCAGCCGGCCGTTGATCAGGAAACTGGGCGTGCCGTCAATCCCCGCTTCCAACACCAGGTTGTGGTCGGCTAGAACCTTCTGGCGCGTCTCGCCGTTGTCCAGGCAGGCGCCGAACTTGGCCGTATCCAAGGTCAAGGCCTGCGCGTAGGCTTTGAAGAGAGGGGCCGGATCGGAGGTGGGCCACCATTCATCGGTTTTCTCAAAGAGGAGGTGTTCCATCTCCCAGAATTTCCCCTGCGCGCCCGCGCATTCCGCCGCCTCGGCGGCCTTCTGCGAGTGGCGGTGGCCGAGGAGGTGGATGAAAACCACCCGCACCTTGCCCGTCGCCACGTATTCTTTGTCTATCGCCGTCCCCTGGTCCAGGGCGTGGGCCTTGCAGTATGGGCACTGGAAGTCCGAGATCTCTATCACGATGATGGGGGCCTCAGGCGCGCCCTTGTACGCGTGGCCGCTGTAGGTGTACCCTGGCCTATCTGGGTTGGGCGATAGAGGGGTAGCCCCCTCCGGCAAAGGCGTGGGCGTAGGAGGGGGCTTTTCGCCGCGCAGGGCCGCGTCTATCACCTGCTGGAAGGCCGAGAAGGGCTGCGCGCCGGAGATCTCCCACTCATTGATGTAGAAGGTGGGCGTGCCACCTACGCCGGCGGCCATGCCTGCGGCCAGGTCGGCCTCCACCGCCGTGGCGGTCTGGCCGGAGTCCAGGCACGCGTCAAACCGGCTTCTGTCTAGTTTTAGCGCGCTGGCGTAAGATTTGAAGGTCGCGATGGCGTCGGGTTGGTTGGCCCACTCGTCCTGCCCGGCAAAGAGCCGATCGTGCATCGCCCAATAGGCCTCGGCGCCCTGCGCGCCCGCGCAGCGCGCGGCCTCGGCGGCCTTGCGCGCCTGAGCGTGGCCTTCCAGGGGGAAGTCTCGGAAGATATGCTTCACCTGGCCGGTCGCGATGTACGCTTGATCCAACAGCGGGGCCGTTTGCAGAACGTGCCTGCGACAAAAGGGGCACTGGTAGTCGGAGAATTCTACCAACGTGATCGCAGCCTCCGGGTTGCCCCGATACGGATACCCCTCGGCGGTGAAGCCGACGGGGATCTTCGCCGATGGGGGAGCGGCCACGGACGTCGCGGCCGGTGTAGTCGGTGTAGCCGAGGGCGTGGGCGAGGCGGGCGCGCCGGTCGGGGAAGGGGAGGGCGAGCCGCAAGCGCCGAGGAAAAGCGCCGCAGCCAGGGCACACGAGACCACCTTCCCTGAATCTGGTAAAAAGCGCATGGCTGATCCTCCGAGATACCGTGAATTATACCAGGGCCTTGGCCCCTGGCGCGTAAGCCCGCCCACACTGTCAATAGATGAACTCGCGGATGTCGTAGCGCGAAAGTTGCGGCGGGTGCGCCGGGTCGGCCCAGCGCAACCCCGCGCGGATGGCTTTCTCCTGCGCGCGCATCTCTTCTGGCGTCAAGGGGCGGATGCCCTCGGCCCGCGCCCGCTCGCCGTACTCCGCCCCCGGCAATTCCACGAAGTCGGAGAAGTAGACCAGGTCGCCCGCGCCCAGGGGCATCGCGTTCAGCGCCTCTACCGTGCCCCGGACGTGGGCTTCAGCATAGCGGTCGCCGCCGACGCCGATGAGGATGATCACGCTGACGGCGACGCCGGCCGATTTGAGCCGCGCGACCGCCTCCACCACGTCAGCCGCCGTGCCGGGCTTGTTCAGAAAACGCAGGAGCGCGTCGTCGCCGGTCTCCATGCCGATGTAGGCACGCCGCAGCCCGCGCGCCGACAGGGCCTCCCATTCCGCCACCGACTTCCTTTCCACGTGGAAGGCATCTATGAAGGAGTAGACGCCCGCGAAGGCCGCTCCCTCGGACGGCGCGCGACCGATGGGGAACGCCTCGTTCACCACGTCCATCAGTTCCAGGAGACGGCGCTGGGGGATGACGAGCGCGTTCGCGTCGGCCAGGAAGATAGATTTGCGCAGGGAAAGCGATGGCCCGAAGAACGCCTTCACCTGGGCGTTGTGCTCCCGAAACTCCGCCACCGACTTGATGCGGAAGGGGCGATCGCGGTAGAAGGTGCAGAACGTGCAGGCGTTGTGCGAGCACCCTTCCGTCGCCTGCAACACCAGCGCCAAGTACTGATCGGGCGGGAGGATGCTGACGGGCCGGTAGATTTGCAGGAAGCGCGCGCGATCGGCCTGGAGGGCATCCCAATCCCAGGCGGCGATGACCGCCAGCGCCCGGCGCGCGGCCTCCCATTCCTCCCTCTCCACGGAGGGAGGGGAAGGTTTCTGAGGGGCGCTCGCTAGGGAGCGATGCACGCGCCGCGCCAGGTCGTAGGCCGTCTCTAGAAAAGCCCGCGCTTCTGCCTCGCTCAACCAGCGACGTTGTCGCTCGCCGTCGGCGCGCCACTTTTGTAAGACGCGGTTATCCAAGCCGCGTCGGTAGGTTCGCCGTTCTACGAAGGCGCCGATCAGGCGGCCGGCGGCGTCGTACGTGTAGGTGGTTTCGCCTTCATCCAACACGAGGTTCGTGACCTGCGGGCGCACGTGGATTTGCACGGGCGAGGCGAGGCCCGCGATCTGAAGGCCGATCATGTCCGACGTTGTATGAAGCCCTCCAACAGCATGAACACGAGCGCCAGGGTCAGCGCAAGCCCCAGGTCCAATTGGCGCGCGAGTTGCAGCGCGGCGCAGAAGGCGACGAAAAGGCCGACCCAAAGCCCCTGGCGCCACGCGACGGCAGGCCCCGGGCGTCTCTTGCGCGGGATGAAGCGCCGATGGAGCAGGCGGATGATGGGAGCAGCCGTGCCGGCCAGCGCCAACGCCACGAGGGGGAAGAAGGCGACCAGCGCCCAGCCGGCAGGCGCCTCGGTCAAGATCAGGTAGGCCAACGCCCCCCAGGACAAGCCCCCCACCAGGGCCGCCGCTGCCATCGTCACCCGTTCGCTCACCGTGTCGTCTCCCCCGTCTGCAGCCAAGCCAAAGGCCCTCTTACGACGCCCTGTTGACACGAGCCATCAGGCCACCATTATAGTACGGACCGCGACGTTGCACAAGCCCTCGCATTGCCCGACGGCAGGCCGGAGATTGCAAACCCTTTCGTTTGCAAACCTTGATGAAGCGACGGAGATGTGGTAAAATTTATAAAGAGGTGTAGCATGGCTTCCGAGAAACAACCTACCCGGCGTAAGATCCTCGTCTTGCTAAGGAAGCGGGGGAGCATGACCGCAGCCGAGCTGGCCCGGTCGCTAGGCTTGACCGCCATGGGGGTCAGGCGGCACCTGCACACCCTTTTGGGGGATGGTTTGGTGGAGTACAGGCGGGTGCAGCACGGGGTGGGCCGCCCCCGCTTCGCCTACTCCCTGACGAGGCTGGCCGACGACCTGTTCCCCAAGAACTACCCTGCGTTGACCAACGAGCTGCTGGGCTATCTGGAAGCCTCGGATGGCGAGGAGAAGGTAAACCTCCTGTTCCAGCGGCGAGGGGAACGCCGCCTGCGCGCGGCGCGGGAGCGCCTGGCGGGGAAGGACCTCGGGGAGCAGGTGGCCGAATTGGCCCGCATCCTGGATGAGGAAGGTTACCTGGCCGAGTGGGAGCAGCAAGGCGAGGATACCTGGTTCATACGTGAGCACAACTGCGCGGTGCGGCAGGTGGCGGAGCGCTACCGGCAGGCGTGCGGTTCGGAATTGGAGTTCCTACAGGCCGCGCTGCCGGAGGCAGAGGTGACGCGGGTGCATCACCTCGTAGCGGGCGATGAGCACTGCGGCTACCGCATCCGCCGCCGCGCGAGGGAGGGTTGATGGCCGAGCACTCGCCTTCCCCGACAGATGCTGGCCCCCTGGTCGTGGCCTGGACGCAAGACCTCTTCTTCGGCGTGCGCATTGAGGACATCTCCCGTCGCGTAGGGGCGCGGTTGCGGCTGGTCGGCAGCGCTGGGGAACTGGCCGCGGCCCTGGCTGAAGGCCCCGCCCTGGTGCTCATAGAGTTGGGCGCCGGCGACGCGGGCTGGCATGAGGTCGTGCGCGGCTTTAAAGGGACGGCATCCGGGCAGCGTTCCCTCGTCGTTGCCTTCGGCTCGCATTTGGACGTGGCCGCGCGACGGGCCGCGCGCCAGGCTGGCAGCGATCACGTGTGGGCCAAATCGCACCTGATGGCGGAGTTGCCTGCTCTGCTCGCGCGGGCTAGTGCCTATGCCCAAGGGGAAGGTCGGCGCCGGGGCGGAGACGGCTGCGACGACGCGCTCCCTGCGGAGGCAAGCCGGGGCTTCGCGGAATTCAATCGCGGCGAATACTTCGCGCAGCACGAGACGCTGGAGGGGGTTTGGTTCGCGGAGAAACGTCCGGTGCGCGACCTGTACCAGGGCATCTTGCAGTTGGGGCTCGCCTGCTACCATGTAGAACAGGGGAACTGGCGCGGCGCGGTCAAGATGCTGCGGCGCGCCCTGCCGCGCCTGGCGCGCCTGCCGGAGGTCTGTCAGGGGGTACAGGTGGAGACCTTGCGACAGGCCGGCGAGGCGATGCTGGCAGAGCTCACGCGCCTAGGCCCGGAGCGGATTGCCGAGCTGGATCGGCGGCTCTTCCCGCGGATCCTTTGGCAGGCCTCCTACCCGCCAGGAGCCTAGAGGCCTTGAGGAGCGCCCCCCGACGTAGGTGCGGTGAACGAACGCCACTCGTTCCTTGTCCTCTTGAAAGTCCCTCTTGAGTTCTCGTTCGCTTTTGGGCGCCAAGGGTAAGTTTCACCTTGGCTTTCGCCAGGTTTTGCAGTATAATGGCCCGCGTACTTGGCGAACCCTCCTCAACGGACGACAAAGAAAGAGCGAGATGAACACGGGTAAACTGACGCGGCTAAACCGCCTCTTTGCCCACCCCTCCGGCCGCCTCTGCGCCGTGGCGGTGGATCACTTCATCGGCTATGGAGAAGGGCTCCCGCGCGGCTTGCGTTGCATCCGGGAGACCTTGGCCGCCATCGTCGCCGCGCGGCCGGACGCCGTCACCCTGCACAAGGGGATCGCTGCCTCGGTCTGGGCCCCTTACGCCGGCCGCGTGCCCCTCATCTTGCAAAGCACCGCCGCCCGCCCCGATGATTCGGCCTGTGAACAGATCGCGACGGTAGAGGAGGCGGTGCGCCTAGGGGCCAACGCCTTCGCCGTAACCGCTTTCCTGCGTGGCCCTACGGAGGCAGCGCACTTGCGCACCGTGGCGGAGTGCGTGCGCGAGGCCGCGCGCTTTGAGATCCCTGTGATCTGCCACGCCTATCCTCGGCTATTCAACGACGGCGTCGCCCACATCTCCTACGCCGCGGAGGACATCGCTTGGGCGGCGCACTGCGCGGCGGAGGTGGGAGCCGACGTGGTCAAGGTGCCTTACTGTGGCGACGTGAGCGCCTTCGCCCAGATCGTGGCGGAGTGCCCGGTGCCGCTGGTGGTGGCCGGCGGGCCGCAAACGGCGGCGCCGGAGGAGGCGCTGAGCATGATGGCGGAGGTCGTGCGCAGCGGGGCCCGAGGGGCAGCCCTCGGTCGCAACGTCTGGGGCTTTGCACAAATCACGGCGATGGTGTACGCCTTCAAAGCCGTCATCCACGAAGGGAAAGCGCCGGAGGAGGCGCTGAGGATCGCCGGGTTATGAGCGCTCGTTGGGACCTTCTCGGTTTCGGCGCGGTGGCGGTGGACGACCTCCTTTACGTGGAGCATTATCCGCCTCCCGACAGCAAGATGCCCGTGCAGCGGTGGGAACGCCAGGGCGGCGGGCTGACGGGAACCGCCTTGGTCGCCGCGGCGCGACTAGGCGCGAAGGCCGCCTACGCGGGCATCCTCGGCGATGACGACCTCTCGCTGTACACCCTTCACGAACTGGAGAAGGAAGGCGTGGATTGCGGGCCGGTCCTGCGCCGCCGCGGTGCGCGCCCCTTTCACTCCATCGTGATCGTGGACCTGTCTACCGCCCAACGCAGCATCCTTTACACCGCCGAGGGCGTCCAAGAGCGACAACCGGAGGAGATAACGGAGGATCTGATCGCCCGTTGTCGGGTCCTCTTCGTGGACCACATCGGCGTTGCCGGTGGGTTGCGCGCGGTGGAGTTAGCCCATCGGCACGGCATCCCTGTGGTGGCAGATTTTGAGCGCGCGGAGCATCCCCTTTTGCCGGCTCTCATGCGCCAGGTAGATCATCTGATCCTCAGCCTGCGCTTTGCCAGCCTGATCACGGGCGAGAGCGAGCCGCCGGCCATCGTGCGCGCCCTTGCCAGCCCCGAGCGCGCGTGCTGCGTGGTGACGGCGGGGGAGCGCGGGTGCTGGTACGCGGAGCGGGGGGGAGAGGTCCGCCACTTTCCCGCCTTCCGCGTGCCGGTGGTGGATACCACCGGCTGTGGCGACGTGTTCCACGGCGCCTACGCCGCTTCCTTGGCCCGCGGTGAAGGGGTGGATACGGCGATCCGCGTGGCGACGGCGGCCGCGGCCCTGAAGGCGACCCAGGCCGGCGGGCGAGCCGGCATCCCCAGCCGGGCTACGGTAGACCGCTTCCTTCAGGAGCACGCAGGGGCCGAGCGGCTAGGAGCGGAAAGGCCCATCCCTTGAGTTATGTTAATCCTCTCCCTAAGGCTACGCTTCGGCTGACCAGAGCCTCGGCGGCCCCGTAGCCGACGGCGGTGAGCATCCCGCCGAACCAGCGGCAGGCCGTATCCGCGCCGTAGCCGCCTTGCTTCTTCGCCCAACGCGTGGGGCAATAGCCGTACAGGCCGTTGGCGTAACTGACGAAAAGGCAGGGAAGCGGACGCAACCCCGCCTTGATCTCCAGCCCGATGTCCGTGTACGCCTCAAAGGGGAAGCCGACCAGCCGCACATCGTTGATGGCGGCTACGAAGACCTCGGCGGAGAGCGCCCGCGGCACCCGGCCATCCTCCATGGCCCGGCGCAACTCGCTGGCCCATTGCAGCATGGCGGTCGCCGCCAACGCGCCTGCCCGATCGTTCGCCGCGCGCTTCCTTTCTCGCTCGGCCTCCCAACCTGCCACCCAGCCAGCCAGCGTCTCGGGCGCGGGGGGCGGGTCCAGAGGGAGAACGACCTCCTCGGTGGCCACCGCCAGCCTGACCTCGTCGGCGCGAGGGGCCGAGGCCAGCGCGGCCACGGCGGCCTGGGCCAGCCGTCCGCCGATCTCCTCTACGTCTGCCCAGCTGCCTTTGCCCCAGCCGCGATCCCGGTAGATCACTGGATCCACGTCGCCGCAGGCCCCCTGCAGGAAAAGCCCCACGCCGCCGCGCAATTGCTCCAGATGGCGCGTCGCGGCCCCGGGGAAGTCGCCGGAGAACTGCCGGTTGGCGGGGCCGAGCACGACCGGATGGGTCGCGTAGTTGATCACCGTGGCGATGGCCGCGCCGTCGGGCGACTCAACAGCGAGGGCAGCCAGCTCTTCGTCCACGGGGTGGCTTCGGTCCTGCCGATTGTAGCCTATCCCCTGCACCACGGTAGACGCATAAGCCAGGCAGGCGGGCGAGAGGCGGTCAGGTAGACCGACCACCAGGGCGACGATTTTGCGTTTCGCCTCGGCCAACCAGGTTTCGTCCACATAACCTAGCACCCCGCGCATCGGCATGGAGGCGGGGCCGGAATGGGTATGGGTACAGGCAAGGAGGACGTTGGCCGCGGGCGCGACGCGTTGCTCGGCTATGGCCTGGCGAACCTCCGCGACGGCCTCGGGAGCCAGACCCAGCAGGTCGCAAGAGATGATCACCAGCCGACTTCCTCCATCCTCCAGCAGCAGGGCGCGAGCCAACAGGGGATCGTGGACGCCCGTGGCCGGCTCCGTCCGCAGGGCGAAGCCGGTCATCCAGGTTCCCGCCGGCGGTGTGAGGTCCACCGCGCCTGCCGCCGCTCGCAACGCGCCCATCGTCTAACTCCTCATTTCGGGGCCGCAACCTATGGGGTTCTCACGATGCCGCGTCGGCGGTATGCCTCGGCCGCCTCGCGGATGAAGGACGCGACCCGTGGCATGTTCCGTTCGCCCTCCAGATGGCGGGCCAGGCCGATCAGTTCCTCGTAGGTGGAACGCCCAGGCCGCAGCGCGTTGTAGATGTCAAAGACCTCCTGATGGGAGAGGGCCGTGAGTTCGGCGGCGCGGCGCAGGTTATCTGCCAGTTGCCGGTAGCCGGCAGCCTCCGCCGTCGCGGCCTGGCGGTTCAGCGTCTCCGCGCTGATGCGGAAATCGTCCGCGGTCAGCGCGCCCGCGCGCAGGGCGGCCATGTTCAGTTCGTTCAGCAGGCGTCCACTCTTGCTGCGTATCGCGTCGTTGGTCATCATATCCCTCCTAGCGCAAACGGAGTTCCGTAGGGGGCCTCTCGCGTTCTACCTGCTCCGTTTCACGGATGTGCAGAAGGGTCGTTTGCACGATGAGCCGCAGGCGCGCGGTGTTGTCGTGGATCACCCGCACAGGGGTCACGGGCCGCCCCAGCGCATAGCGGGCCGCGTTGCGACCGATCTGGCGGTAGGTCTCCAAGGTCAGGTTGGGCGCATGGCTGAAGAGTTCCAGGTTGTTGAGCGGCACCAGGTCGCGACGATGGATGACCGTCGTCCCTTTGGATTGGATGCCGATGGCTACCCCCGAGCCGCTCAACTGCGAGCCTGCATGGCCGATGAAGGCGCAATCGGAGGTGTGATGGATGCGCACCAAGCGCGCGGCAACCCCCTCTTCCTGGAGGCCGCGCAGGATGGCATCCAGCACGTCGCGATGAGCCAGGCCGTTGATGGTGCGGGTGATCTGGGCACCGAAGGCCGGGCCCAGCGCGATGACGACCTCGGGCCCGTGACCCTCCTTGGCAGGCCCTACCTCTTCCAGCCAAGGTGGCGTTGGCGCGGCGCGGTGGTCCTCCAGGTACGTGCGCGGGTCCCAGGCTTGCGGCAGAGCCTGCAGGGCTTCCCAACGTTCGCCTTCCACCCGATAGCCGGTGCCCGGCCCGCGATAATCGTTGGGATCGGTCAGCGCGCTAAGAACCCGGAAGTTCCGATCAAAGATAGCCGCCGGCTGAAGATAGTCGCCGATCACCCGCTGGCGCTGCATCTCCAGGAGGTTGGCTGCCACGTCGCGAAAGCCCGCCCCATCCAAGGCCCTGATGATGTCCAAGACCGTCAACGGCCCGTCCAACAGCCTTTGCGCCGCCTCCAGATCGGCCACCTGATCCCGATCAGGCATGTCTTCGGCCCCGTACGCCGTGATCGCCGCCTGCACTTCCGCCTCGGTGATGGGAGGGAAGCCCAGAGCTTGGAACACGGCTTGGATCGCTTTGGCCGCCCGCTCTCGCACTTGCAGCATTTGTTCCTCGCTCACCGGCACGATGCCGCCGTCCACCTGCATGTCGCGTTGGAGGACATACCAGTCGTCCCATTCGCTGACGTCAAAGTTGCCACCGCCGAACATGTTGTCGGAGCGGGGGATGGCGCCGTAGCCGGAGGTCACGAAGTCGGTGCCGGGGATGAATTGGAGCATCAGCTTGGCGCTCTTGCGGATGTCGGAGTGGGACGCCAGCGCGTCGTTGCCGGAGGCGACCTCCAGGCCGAGGAGCATGGCGATAAGGTTTTCCGCCAACACGGCGCGCACACCTCCCGGCAGCGATTCCGGCAAGGCGATGCAGCTGATGGACCCGTTTTGCGACCCCTGGCTTCCTGCCCCGCGCGTCATGAGGAGGCTACGCGCCTCCAGGTAGAGCATGGACTTGCCTTCGGAGTGCCCCATCAAAGCAGGAGCGCCCGCGCCGGAAGTGAAGCGGGTCTTGACGCCGCGGCTGGCGTAGGCCGCCGCCAGGAAAGCCTTAGACCAAGGGGTGTCATCGCCGTCAATGAAGGCTTGTTCGGTCCCGTACACCGAGAGGGTCTCCGAATAGGTGGTCAGGCCCTTGAACCCCAGCCGCAGGTTGGTGGCCTCTTCTACCGCGCATTGCGTGAGGGTGCCGCCCCGGCCGGTCTGCGCGCCGACCAGGATGGCCAGGGCGTTGAGAGGGGCGTAGCGGCTCACGCCGACGGTGGTCTCTATCTCGGCGAAGCCGCGTAGGGCGGCCTCGGCGGCGTCCGCGGCAAGGAGCGCGGGATGCTCTTTGCGATTCGTGACGTGGGCTTGGTTGGCGGGCGTGCGGCGAGCACGCATCTTGGCCAGGCCCATCATCATCTCCAGTACGCTCATCTCTTGGACGATGTCCACCAACTTGGCCGGCGTACAGCCGCTGACCAGTTCCAACACCTCGGCGCGCGGCACGTTGATGTCCACGATCATGCGGGCGATCTCGCGGGAAGGGGTTTGCATCGCACGCGGGGCGACTGCCAGGTTGAGAGCATAGCGGGCGATGAACAGGTCGATGAGGTCAAATTCTTCCTGTCGCTTCCCGTCCATCTCTACCACCATCCCGTCTCGGATGGTCAGGCTGGGACGTGGGTCTAAAGGGCTATGGATAGCCACCAGGCCGACCTCCGGCCAGGGCTTGATGAAGGTCTCGCGATGGATGGGGCGCTCGGCTAACCTCTCAAAGCGTTTGGAGCGCACGCTAGGGCCTCCCTGCGTAATCTTCGGCGATCATGATACACGCGTCTCGGCGAGCACGCAAGAGGAGGGGGGTGTTGGAAAACCCTTCGTATCCCACGGCCCGTAGTAGTTATGAGGCCAAAATTGCCCGGAATGGCGGGACCTCTTCAACGCCCTCTTTTTTGACCGATCTGAGGAAAGCGAGTATAATAGTGTATAATAGTGATAGAATTAGGGCCGCTAGCTCAACTGGCAGAGCAACTGACTCTTAATCAGTGGGTTGCAGGTTCGAGTCCTGCGCGGCTCACCTACTACCCGTAGGCTATAACTCCCCCTATCCCCCCTACCCCTTGTGGCATGACGGACAGGAGAAAGCGCCATGCCACATGAGCAACTGCCTCACCTTAAAATCGTTCCCCGTCCTGAACACTTCCCTTTGCGCCTGGCCTATGACGACTTCCTGCTGTCGCGTGAGGCCATGCGCTGTACCCCCAAGACGTTGGTGCACTACCGCTACACCGTCGGCGGCTTCCTGGCCTGGCTAGAGGCGCGCGGCGTCGTCAGGCCGGATGGGGTCAAGGCTAGCCACGTGCGCGCGTAC
>DAOTYP010000143.1:0-9683 GCA_034434975.1 Anaerolineae bacterium
GGGCAAAGGCGTGTACGTGGATCACCATGTGCGCCTGGGCAACGGCGTGAAGGTGCAAAACTATGTCTCCATCTATTACGGCGTTACCCTGGAAGATGGGGTCTTCATCGGCCCTCACGCCTGCCTCATCACCGATCCTTACCCCCGTGCGCTGACGCCGGACGGACGCTTGAAAGGGCCTGAGGACTGGTTCCGAGGCGAGGTCATGGTCGGCGCGGGCGCATCCATCGGCGCGGGCGCGGTGATCCTTCCCGATGTAACTATCGGGCGGCACGCCATGATCGGCGCGGGCGCGGTGGTGACCAAGGACGTGCCCGACCACGGCTTAGCCCTGGGCAACCCGGCGCGGGTTGTAGGCTACGTTTGCATCTGCGGACGCCGCCTAGAACGAGAGGCGCAAGGCCCGGCGAGGGCGAATGGCCGGGCCTCCTATCGCTGTACCGCCTGCGCGCGGACATACCTTTTACCGATGATAGAGGAAGAACGTGGCGAGTAAAGGGGGGGACCTGCACGCGGCCGTCATCGGCGTCGGCCTCATGGGCAGCAATCACGCCCGCATCTACGCGCGGCTAGAGGGCGTCAACCTGGTGGCGGTGGCCGATGTAGATGAGGAAGCAGCCGAGAAGGTGGCCGGCACGTACAAGGCCCGGGCCTACACCGACTACCGTGAGATGCTGGCCAAGGAGCGGCCTGACATCGTCTCCGTGGTCGTGCCGACGCGGCTTCACCGTCAGATCGCGCTGGCGGTCATTGAGGCCGGCGCCCACTGCCTGGTGGAAAAGCCCCTGGCCGCGACCTTAGAGGACGGCGAGGCGATCATTCAGGCGGCAGCCGCGCGAGGGGTCAAACTGACGGTAGGCCACATAGAGCGCTTCAATCCCGCGGTCATCGCCCTGAAGGAGCACCTGGCGGCCGGGCACATCGGACGCATCTTCCAGATCGTGGCGCGACGGGTAGGCCCCTTCCCCACGCGCGTGGAAGATGTCGGTGTCGTCTTTGACCTGGCGACCCACGAAGTCAACATCATGGAACACCTCGTCAACGCCCCTGTGGAAAGCCTGTACGCCGAAACCGAACAGGAAATCCACGCGCACCATGAAGACCTCCTCTCCGGCCTTCTCAAATTCCGCAACGGCAGCGTCGGCGTGTTGGACATCAATTGGCTCACCCCCACCAAGATCAGAGAACTCTCCATCATCGGCGAGCGAGGCATGTTCGCCCTCAACTACCTGACCCAAAGCCTTCGCTTCTACGAAAACCCGATGGCCAACGGCATCGTGGAAGGAGGGCTGGTCGCGCTCATGGGCATCAGCCCCGGCAAGATGATAGAGTACGACATCCGGCGCGAGGAGCCGCTCAAACTGGAGTTGGCATCTTTCGTAGAGGCGGTGCGAACGGACAGGCCACCTGCCATCAGCGGAGAGGAAGGGCTGCGCGCGGTGTACCTGGCGCAGAAACTGGTGGAGTCGGGCCAAAGGCATCAGATCATCCACTTGGATAACCCCTGGCGGCCCGCGCAGAGGCTGAGCGAGACCCCGTCACCTCCGTAAAGTCGGCGCGACCCGGCCTTGTCGCCCAAGGAGAGCCCCACAACACAGGCGCCCGATGGGTTTAACCATCGGGCGCCTCCCTCTGGCCGGGCCCTCAGAGACGAACGCTACCTAGGCTCCCTTCTTCCCGTTCGTCCTGCCCCGCAAGTAGTCAATCATCGGTTGCGTGACCAGCGGCACCACGTCGCCGATCATGTGCGGCATCAGGTTGGCCATCACCTGGGGCATCAGGGTCGGCATCTGCTCGGCCATGTAGTCGGGCATGGGGATGCGCTCAGCCACGCGCTGGAGCATCGTCGGCATCACCTTCGGCATCATCATCGGTAGAAGCCGCGGGAAGAGGACAGGGAACATCGGCTTCATCATCTCCAACGCGCCGGGCACCTTCCCCATCAGCCGTATCATCCGCCCCATGCCGAAGGGCATCGCCTGGATCAACTCCGGCCACATTGTCCCCATGAGATCGGCAAAGCCTTGCGGCGTCATCAGCGCGATCATCGCCTCAAAGACGGCCCACTGCCGGCGCACCTCCGGATTCGGATCAGGGAAGTCGTAGCCGAGGGCGGAAGAAGCGAAACGGGCCAGGTCCACCACCTCTATCGGCACCTGCTTCTTTTCGGCGGAGACGCGCAATTGAAACTCGCAGCAAGGGCAGAGCGCAAGCACCTTCTCCGCTCCGGCCTCCACCGCCTCATCCAACCGCACCTTGCCAACTTCCGCCGCCACCGGCGGCTCTTTGATCAGGGTCAACACGGAACCGCAGCAATGGGCGTTCTGGCGATTGTGGCTCATCTCCACCAAGTTCACGTTGGGAATCGCCTTGATGACCTCGCGCGGCGGCTCATAGACGCCGGAGACGCGGCCGATGTGGCAGGAATCATGCCAGGTTACCGTCGTCGGCTTCATGCCCCCGGCCGGGAACTTGAACTCGCCAGCCCTGATCTTCTCGGAGACCAGTTCGCTGTAGTGTTTGGTGGTGATGCCGTACTCAAGGCCCAACTTCTTCGCCCAGGCAGGGTAGACCTGTCGCCACATCATGTCGCAGGCCGGGCAGGAAGTGATGACCGTGTCGGCGCCCGCGTCCTTCACCGCCTGGATGTTCTTCTTCATTACCTCTACGAAGAGATCCCATTTGCCGGCCACCAGCATCGGCGTCGCGCAGCAATTTTCCTTCTCACCCAGGTAGGTGAAATCCACGCCGGCCGCATCCAACAGGCGGACACTTGCCATGCCGATGTCGTTCTCCACGTAACTGGCCGTGCAGCCGGCAAAGTAGACGTTCTTCGCCTTATGCCCGGGCCCATGCTTCGCCAGAAGGTCCTGGGGGAACCAGGCCGAGCGATCTTTGCGATAGCCGGCCCAGATGTCGCCCTCGGCGCGCAGGGCCGCAGCCATCATCTCAAAGGGCGGGAAGGTCATCCGCTTGTCCTCGTGCACCAGCTTCCCGCGCAACTTCATCCACGATGGTTCAATGGGCAAGGCCGCGGAGCAGCGCAAATTGCATAGCTCACAGGTGGTGCAAACGAGGAAGGTATCCACCATGAACTGATCCCACTTCTCGCGGCCCTCCATGTACTCCCGCAGCCAATACCATTTCCCACGCGGCGACTGGCTCTCCCAGCCGCGACCGTAGAATTGATCGCACTCGTCAATGCAATAGCCGCACTGGGAACAGGAATAGGCGTACCAGGCCACATCGGCGGGGATGTCGCGCACCGGCTTGGTAGGCCGTTCGCCGACCTGGGTGATGACGTAGTTGCCGAAAGGTCGAATCAGCGGCTCCAAGGTGCTCGCCAGGCTCAGGGCCAGGCCGGGGAGCCCGTTGCCGATGACCTTGCCGGGGTTCATGAACCCCTTGGGGTCCACCTGAACCTTGAAGGCCTCCAACCGCGCCGCGCGCTCGCTCCCCAATACCTGAGACGCCTTCTTGCTGAAATAAAGGCCGGTGCTGTAGGGCCGTCCGCCGTGCTTCTCGGCGATCTTCATGAGGGTCATGACCAGGCCGAAGACGAAGTTGTAACTGAACTTGCGTTGATCGCTGGGGATGAACCCCAGGATGACCACCTCCGGCTTGCCTCCGGCCCCGTTGCGGATCACGACGCCCTCCTTGACCAACGGTTGGTCAATCTTGCGCTCAATCTCGGTCATGACGTCGCCCAGACTGGATAGCGGGATCACCACCTCGGCAGGCACCAAGGACGGCCCCAGCCGTTTGACCACCATCAGCCGGAAGCGGTTCTTCCATTCGTGCTCGGCGATGCGGTCGCTCAAGATCTCGGCCTCGCACGGCTTGAGGAGCGCCGGCAGTTTGCTCATCACCGCCTCGCGATCCTTCCGGCGGAAGGCCAACGTCATGATGTATGCGGCTGGCAACAGCACGCGCTCCTCCACCGGATGGCCGTAATGCTCCATGAGAGGCGCGCGGTTCTTCAACTCGGCCATCTTCGGATTGATGAAAACCAACGACCAGATGGGAAGGTCGGCCACGACGATGCCCTCCACCAGGCGCTGCAAATCGTGAGGATCGGGACAGCCGATCGCGACCACGTCCAACTCTTCCAGGGGTTGAACCTTGATGGTCACTTGGCTGATGAAACCGGTGATCCCCTCGGCGTCGGAGATGAGGTCTAACTCGTCGCCCGCAAACTCGCGCACCTCGCCGGTAGGGAGAACCACGCGCGCGCGGAGGACGTTCTCCCGATACCAACCCGCCTCATAGGAGCCGATGCCTACGCCGCCCTGCGCCAACCACCCTCCGGCGGTGGACGATGGGTAACTGGTAGGGTAGAGCCGCAAGGTCAGGCCGTGCTTGGCCAGTTCCCTATCCAGTTTCTCCCACACCACGCCGGCCTCCACCGTCGCTGTCTGGGCGGCGGGATCAATTTGGACGATCCGCTTCAGCCGATAGAAGTCTACCACGACGCCTCGCTTGACGGGGATGACGCCGCCATAGCCGGAGGAGCCCTTGCCGCGCGGCGTCAGAGGGATGTTGTTTTCCGCCGCCCAGCGGACCAACTCCACCAATTCCGCCTCGCTCTCAGGCTGCACGACGGCATCCGGCACGGTATTGCCGATGAGAGGCTTGAAGAGGCTGGGCATGGCGGCGATGTCATGCCCGTACAACTTCCGTTCTACCCTGTGAAACGAGACGCGGCTGCCGAACTTGTCCGCTAGCCACGCCTTTTGCTGTGCGCCTATGGTGCCCATCTGCTCTCTCCTCTTGACTTTTCAACGAATGGGGTAAGTATCGTCCAAAACCTCCACGAGGGCCGCGTTTTCCGCCAGCGATTCCGCCAGCACCTGGCGAAGGAGGTCTAAGGCGGCAATGACCCGCCGATCGGCCAGCGAGTAAACAACGTTCGCGCCCTGCCGTGTCGCGTGCACAAGGCGACTGTCGCGCAGGGTTCTCAAATGGCGAGACACGGACGACTGGGGAAGGCCCAGCGCCTCCACCAGTTCGCCGACGTTGTGGGGCTGATCTGCCAGTTCGTACAGGATGGCGATGCGGGTGGGATCGGAGAGGGCGCTGCATACGCTGGCGTGCAGTTGCTGCAGTTCCTGCGCCAGCCTGGCCCGTTCATCGGCTTGCATGGCTCTTCCCCTTATATCAGCATATCCGCTTTTGCGAATATCATCATACATTGTGCATCATAACATGATGAAGGGAAAGGGGAACATGATTTGCATCATATTGCACGAACGCGAGCCGGAAAAGGAGCAGCAAGGGTAGCGGCTTACAACCGCCTTCGGCCGCGAGGCTATGCGAGGAGGATCAGCCCTTGGGGAATCGCCTCCACCAACGCCCTCACATACCCGAGGGAGAGCCAGCCCCCCTTCAGCCCTGCTTGGACGCCCTGGAACACGATCATATCGTACACGCTATCCCGCAGAAAGCCTTCCCAGTCGGCCAGGGTAGCCCGGTGAGCATCCAAGATGTGCAGCGATGGTGGAAGAGGCGAGCCCTCCTCTCCTTTCTGCTGCCAATGCGCCAGCGCATCCTCCGTCACGCATATCACGCAAACCGACATGCCCCACAGCGCGCCAGTGAGGGCGATGTTGGCCACCTCGGTAAAGGTGGGGCTTTTACCGCGGACAGGCAAGGCCAGAGATTTAGCCGGCCGAGGAGAGGTGAGACGGTCATTGGGGTCGGACATGGGCTGCTCCTTTCCACATTGAGATCCGTCGCGCCGCCGGTGAACGCTTCGGCAAAGAGCATGGAGGCAGCCCCACGGCCTGGAAAAAACGTCCCCCTTGCTTGAAGCAAGGGGGGGGCATCGCATAGATCGCTGCACCACACCCTTTGCTGCGAAGGTTCGTGGCGCCGACTCAGGCGGGCGACCTGGCTTCCCGCCAAAGCGGGTTACAGTTGCGCCACAGCGCCGGACTCGCACCGGCTTCGCCGTTGCCGCTCGCTGCCATCCGGGACAGCGAGCACCTGAGCCGCACGGTATTGAGTTGGAGGCATGATACGCAAGAGATGAGGATTTGTCAAATCGTGGTATAATCGAGAGCGTTGAAAAACCCTTCGTATCCACAGTTATGAGGCCAAAATTACCCAATCCGTTGGGGAATCACGGAACTTTTTTCAACACTCTCGGCCTCCGTGTGCCTTGACAAGGCGAGGCGAGGGGGGATATATTGTCCTGACGTGCCGTGTAGAACATTTTGAGAGGAGTTGTCAGATCATGATCATGCACGGTTCAGACCCTAAACAGCGCATCGTAGAGGTCGCGCGCCTCATGTTCCAGCGCTTCCTCACCAACACGGCGGGCGGCAACATCAGCGTTCGCCAGGGGGAGCGCATTTACATTACCCCGAAGTACGCTGGCAGCCGTTACCTGTGGAACCTGCGTCCGGAGCAAATCAACGTCCTGAACCTGGCCCATGAGGTGATAGAGGGGCCCGGCGACATCTCCCGCGAGAGCAAGTTGCACTTCGCAGTGTACGACCATTTCCCGGAAGCGGGCGCGGTGATCCATGCGCACCCGCTTTTCGCGACGGTCTTCGCCGTGGCGGAAAAACCCATCTTCCCCACCGCCGAATACACGAAAAAGTTCGGCGTGATAGGACTGGTCCCTCCGCTCCCGGCCCACTCGCAAGAGTTGGCCGACGCGGTGGTGGACGCCCTCGCGCCTCAGCGCGAGAAACTGACCAAGCACGGCCTGGCCCTCCTCCTCGCCAAGCACGGCGTGGTCACGGTGGGACGGTCGCTGGAGGACGCCTTTGACACCCTGGAACGAATGGAGTGGAGCGCCCACGCCCTCTTGATGGCCCGCCTCGTTCCCGTTCCGGAAACGGTAGAATCGTTGTCTTCTTAACTACCCGCATGTTCACATCTAGGAGGTCCCATGACTGCCATCCCCTCGTCCTCCGAACTGAAGGCAAGGTCGCTCGCGAGGAACTGGCCGGAACTCCATCGCCGCGTCATTCGCGGACAGGCCAACGGCCAGGTCCTGTGGCAACCACGCATCCTGGCTTGGCGGGACCACCGGCGTTTCTACGGCGTACCGCTGCCGGAACCTTACGAGCACCTCTCCGTTGCGGACATGTACCGCTACCTGGATTGCTCTAACCGTCTCTACGAGTTCAACGAGTGCTTTCGCCTCGTAGAGCATCCCGCCGTGAGGAGAGAGACCAAGGAGATCGGCCATCACCGCATCCTGACCGTCATCCGAACCCCCGTCGGCGAACAAACAACGATTGAGGAACGAAGGCCCAACCTCAGCGGGGCTATACCGGTGAAACGCGAGATCGTTACGAAAGACGACCTGCGGGTAGCGACCTGGCGCGCGGAGAACGCCCACTACGAATACGACCAAGAAGTCTTTGATCGCCTGATGCAAGAGGTGGGCGACCTAGGGCTTCCCACCATGTACATACCGCGCGTCAACGTCCAGGACCTCTACATCAACACGATGGGAGTAGAGAACGCCATCTACGCCCTCCACGACTGGGGCCCTGAGACGTTCCGACCCTACTTCCAAGCCTTAGACAACCTGCATGACCAGTTGATAGACCTCCTCAACAGCCTCCCGCAATTTGAGTTCATCAACTTCGGCGACAACCTGCACGGGGCAACCCTCTCGCCCGCGCTGTTTGAAGAGTACGTCCTCCCAACCTATCAGCATCGTTGCGAACGCTTGCATCGGGCAGGCAAGTTCGTGCACGCCCATTGGGACGGAGAGGTTCGCCAGTTGCTCCCCTTCGCACGCGAGACCGGCTTGGATGGGATAGAGGCGATCACGCCCCAACCACAGGGAGACGTCACCTTAGAAGAGGTCAAAGAGGCCTTAGGAGATGAGCTCTTCCTGATTGACGGCATCCCGGCGGTTTACTTTGACGAAACGTACAGCCCTGAAGTCCTGGCCGAGTGCGTGCATGAACTGATCCGTCTGTTTGCCCCTAGGCTCATCTTGGGCATCTCGGATGAGATGAGTTACACGGGCGACATTGAGCGGATACGTCTGGTCGGCCAAATCGTGGACGAGTACAACGCCTCGCTGGCGAAGCCGCAAGGCGTCGGGCTCGCGTCTGAGCGGCCGACTTGACCTCGCGACTGAAATGCGCTATACTTGAGATCGCAATCGGTTCTGGTCATCTTGCCTTTCTACCGCAAGGACCGGCCCGCCTCAGCACCGAGGTCGCTCCCCCGCGGCCCCCTAACCTGACGTTGGCGCCGTCTCCCCGGCCCCAACATGTGGCCGGCCTGCGGGCTTCTGCGCCGCGGGGGCAGAAGCCTGCAGATGGCGGTGTGATGCTGGCTCACACCGTAATAAGAGCATCCCATCCTCTCAGCCAGGTGTCCTATGAGTAAAACCTTTCGTTTTCTCTTGTTCGCGCTGCTCGTCATCGCCTCGCTACTTCTGATCAGCGCCGCCCTCCCCCCTTCTGCCCACGCCGACCAGATCGTCCATGTCGTCCAGCGCGGTGAGACCTTGGCCAAGATCGCCGCGCGCTACGGCGTCACGGTGCAGGCCATCGCCCAGGCCAACAACATCCGCAACCCCAACCTGATCTACGTGGGCCAGCGCCTCCTCATCCCTACCGGCGGCACCGCCACCCCGACTCCGACCCAGACGCCCGGCCCTGGCCCGACCGCCACACCCGTCCCCACCCCAGAGCCAGGATATGCGGTTTACTACGTCCGCGCAGGCGATACCCTTGCCAAGATCGCCGCGCGCTACGGCGTCACGGTGCAGGCCATCGTTCAGGCCAACAACATCCGCAACCCTAACCTGATCTACGTGGGCCAGCGCCTCCTCATCCCGACGGGCAGCGCGGTCGGCACGCCTACCCCTGGCCCGACGACCGCGCCAGGGGCTCCGTCCGTTGGCTTCGGCTACGGCCTCCAGGCCCACATGATAGATAACGATCAGGCGCCGCGCGTCATGCAGGCGGTGAACGACCTCGGCTTCGGCTGGATCAAGCAGCAGGTGGAATGGAAGCGGCACGAGCCCAGCAAGGGGCAATACGATTGGGGGCCGCTAGATGAGATCGCGAATCGCGCGCAGGCGGCGGGAGTGCGCGTCCTCTTCAGCGTCACCACCTCGCCGCGCTGGGCACGACGCGCCAACGCCGACTTCAGCGTGGATGGCCCGCCGACGAACGCCCAAGACCTGGCCGACTTCATGGCCGCCCTCGCCGCGCGCTACCGAGGCAAGGTGCAGGCATATGAGGTATGGAATGAACCCAACCTGCACACGCATTGGGGCAACGAGCCGATAGATGCCGCGCGCTACATACAACTCTTGGGCGCAGCCTACCGGGCCATCAAGGGCGCCTGCCCGGAATGCGTGGTGGTCAGCGCCGGCCTTACCCCCACCGGCACCAACGACGGCATCACCGCGGTGGACGACTTCGTTTACCTCAGGCGCATGTACAACGCAGGCCTGCGCTACGTGTCGGACGCGATCGGGGCCCACCCCAGCGGCTACAACGTCGCCCCTGAGCGCTACGCCAGCAACGCCTGCGAACCCAACTTCATCTTCAAAGGGCCCTGTCAGACGCCACACCACAGTTGGAGTTTCCGCAGCACGTTAGAGGGCTACCGCAGCATCATGGTAGCGTATGGGGACTCCCGCAAGCGCATCTGGCCCACGGAGTTCGGCTGGGCGTCTAACCCCACCCCCCTCC
>DAOTYP010000144.1:0-14435 GCA_034434975.1 Anaerolineae bacterium
GGTTCAAGGTGATGGCGTTTTGGTAATGGGGAACTGCCTCGGCGAACCGTTCTAATGTGGCCAGAGCCTGGGCCAGGTTGAGGTGGTATTGTCGTTCGCCGGGGCGAAGGCGCGTGAGGCGTTCGTAGGCGGTAACGGCATCTTCCCAGCGGCCTGCTTCGCCGTACAACCTCGCCAGTTCCAACCATGCCTCATGGGTTTCCGGCTGCAGGCGAACGACCTGTTCATAAGCGCGGATCGCTTCTTCCGGCTGGTTGAGTTGTGCGCTGGCCTGGGCTAAGTGGAGCCAGGCCTCCGCGTTGTGAGGTTCTAGGTTCAACGCGGCGCGCAGGCGTGCACATGCCTCCGCCCATTGGCCCGTGTGGAGGAGGTTCTCCCCCAATTGCGCCAATAGGACGGGATCGTTCGGCGCGAGGGTTGCCGCCACGGCCAAATGGGAGGCGGCGGCGACGTGGTCGCCCATCTTCTCCGCCGCCTGGGCTGCGCCGAGGAGCGCCTGCAGGTTCTGCGGCGAGCGGGCCAGGACTCGCTCCCAGGCCGCGCGCGCCACCGGCCAGTCGCCGCGCGCGGCGGCTAGGGTACCGACCCGGGTCTGCAAGGTCACGTCCTCGGGCCGCAAGGCTGCCGCTGCGCTGAGGGCCTCTTCCGCCTCATAAGTGCGGCCCGTCTCCTCTGCCAGTTGCGCTTGCGCCAGCATGTAGTCGCCCACATCGGGCGCGAGCCGCCGCGCCTGCCGGATTTGCGCCAAGGCTTGATCGCGCTCGCCCGCCGCGGCCAGAGCCAGGCCGAGCCGATAGCGCAGCGCTGCGTCGGCGGGCTGGATCGCTACGGCCTCCATCAGGTGGTTAGCGGCCTCACGGTGCCGTCCCATTTGCCCGCACAGTTCGGCGGCCTGGCGATGTAGTTCTGGCGATCTCGGTAAGCGCTCCAGCGCCCGCTCTACGAGGGAAAGGGCCTCAGCGGGCTGTCCTTGCTCCTGGCGAATCTGGGCTAGGTAGATGATGGCTTCCACCTGTTCGGGGTTTCGTTCCACGACGAGACGCAGGTGCGGTTCGGCCTCGGATCGCCGTCCTTGCGACCAGAGGTTTTGTGCCCATTCCCAGCGATAGCGCGCCTCATCTTCGGGTGCCGAGGAAAGGACGCGGGCCAGAGTGGCCTGTGCGCCCGAGATGTCGCCAAGGCCGTCCAGCGTCAAGGCGAACTCAAAGGCCGCGCGCACGTTCTCCGGCTCCGCTTGGACGGCTTGCTCCAACAAAGCGCGCGCCTGGGCCAGCCGTCCTGCGCTGCGCAGGAGGGAGCCGGCGGCGTATAGGAGCCTGGGTTCCCGTTGGCCTAGTTCAACGGCGCGCAGGTAATGCGTCAGCGCCTCATCGGAAAGGCCCAGCACGTCCAGCGCGGCGCCCAGGTCGCGATGCCAATCGCCGCGCCGGTCGTCCAGGCGCACGGCTGCCCGCAGATGCACCGCGGCCTGATCCCACTCACCCAGATGGGCGAGGACTCGTCCTAGGCGATGGTGCGCCTCGCCGCGATCTGGGGCCAGGTTTACCGTGACCCCATAGGCCCGCGCGGCCCGATCCCATTGGCCTTGCGCCTCGGCCGCGCGCCCCAACTGATAGTGGGCTTCGGCGTTGTCCGGCTGAGCGGCGACGGCCTCCTCCAGGGCCTCGCGGCCTTGTTCCACCTCTCCGGCCTCTAGGAGGGCCTCGCCGAGTTGGGCCAGGTAATCGGCGTTGCCGGGCTTCAGTTCGCAAGCCGTTCGCAGGGCGCGTGCCGCCTCGTCCCAGCGTTTGAGCAGGCGCAGGGTTGTCGCCAGTTCTGCATGCAGGTCTGCCGAGAGGGGCGCCAGCCTGGTCGCGGCGACCAGTTCGCGCGCGCTTTCGGCCAAGAGCCCCATCTCTCGGCAGGCGATGCCCAGCCAGCGGCGGGCGTCCACCGAGCCGGGGTTCAATTGCAGCGCGCGCCGCATGAGGTCCATCGCGCCAGGGCGGTCTCCGTAGAGCCACGTGATGACCGCAAGGTCTTGTAGGAGTTCCGCGCTCTCTCCGGCGAGGGCGCAAGCCTGTTGAGCCGCGCGCGTGGCTCGCGCGAAAGTCTCCGCTGAGAGGGTGAGATGCGCTTTCTCGGTGGCCATGCGGACAGCATGGACATAGCGTTGTTGTGCGGCGACGTTATCCGGCGCGCGCTCAGCGGCCTGGGCAAACTCGTTCGCCGCCTCGCTCAGCCGGCCTTGACGCTCATACACGTCGCCTAAGAGCGCGCGTAAATCGGCATCTTGCGGCGAGAGGCGAACCGCACGCTCAACGTCCGCCTGTGCTTGAGGAAGGGGCGAGAGACGGGCCGATAGCTCGGCCAGGGCTTTGGCGTACTCGCCGTTGCGGGGGTTTAACTGACAAGCCGTGCGCAAGGCCACCAGCGCGGCGTCATCTTGACCTTGGTCATGTAGCGTCCGACCCAGCCAATAGTGCAGGTCAGCCTCCTGTGGGGCCAGCGAGAGGGCGCGGCGGAAGGCGATCTCCGCGCGCACGAGATCGCCCACGTTCCTGCGCGCCAGGCCCAGACGATGGTAGATGGCAGGATCATCGGCGGTCAGGTCTAACTGACGCTCATATTGTTCTGCGGCGCCGGCCCAATCCCCGCTCTGGGCAAGGGCTTCCGCGTATAGTTGACGCGCTTGCGCGTCCCGCGGGGCAAGCGCGCACGCCTGGCCTAGGGCTTGCCGGGATTCATCCAATTGGCCTAACCGCAACGCGGCCTCACCGTAAACCAGCCAGAGCTCCGCATCCGTAGGGTTTGTGCGCAAAGCAGCGATCGCGCATTCTTCCGCTAAGGCCCAATCCTTGCCGGCCGCGTAGCCCAAGGCGAGCACCCGCAGGGCATCCGCATCCTCGGGTTGTATCTGTCTGATCTGTTGCGCCGCGGCGATCGCCTCGGGCCACTCCTGCGCGGCATGGCGGGCGTGCATCAGCCCTTTGAGATAATCTAGGCGAGGAGAGAGGTCAAACGCGGTCTGGTAGGCGCGGGCGGCTTCCTGCCAACGGCCGACAGCCAGGCAGGCCTCGCCCAACTGAGCCAAGGTCTGTTCATCGGCCTCGTCCGTCGGCGTGGCAGAAAAGGCATCGGCCGCGCGCGCGTATGCCTCCTGCGCGCGGGAGCGAAGCCCTTGTTTGAGGTAAAGCCGGGCCAGGGTGAGCCACCAGGGCCCGCGAGCGGGGGCCAGGCGAGTTGCCTCTTGCAGGCTGGCGATGGCTTCCTCTGTGCGCTCGGCAGAGAGGAGGAGTTGCGCCAGAGCGTAATGGGGTTCCGCCTCTTCTGGCTTCAGGGCGATCACATCCCGATAGGCAGCGATGGCCTCTTCTATGCGCCCCCCTTCCGCGCAATATCGCGCCATCATGAGGGCCGGTTCGGCATCGTATGGAGCAAGGCGGCGGGCTTGCTCTATTTGTCGCAGGGCCTCATCCGCGCGCCCCAAATCCCATAGGATGCTCGCGAGGGTTTGCCGGTAGGCGGCCTCCGCCGGTTGGTTCTCTACTGCGGTGCGCGCGGCCTCCTCGGCGGCCTCCAACTGATTTTGGTTCTTGAGGGTCAAGGCGAGTTCATGGGATGCGCTCGCCACAAAGCGTTGGGCTTCCTGCAATGCGCGTCGCAGTTCTTCGGGGCTTGCGGGCATCTGAGGGGGAAGGGACGGTGCATGGGGGCGGAGAACAGGCGATGGCCCTTTTGGCGCAAGGGTTTCCGTAGGTTCCGCGACCGCGCTGAGGGCGCCGGCCAAGGCCAGCGAGGCAGCCTGCGCCAAACCCGCCCGGCGCAGCGCTGCGCCTGCCCGTTGCCTGGCCTCCGGATGCAACCGCAGGGCTGATAACCACTCGCCTTTGTCGGTTTGCTCGTGACCGAGTTGGATGTGCAGGGCGGCGATGGCCGCGTCCGCCGAGGCGTCGTTACCGCTGAGGAGTTGCCGCAAGATGTCGTCGGGCTGAGGGGACATCTGGTATAGTTGCACGATCACCCCTTGCCATGTCTGCCGATCCTCCGCGTCGCCAATCAGCCTGGGCAGGGATAGGCGTGGCTTGGCGCCGGTGAGGAGGGCGCGCGCGGCGCAGTAATCTCGCAGGCCGACGTGCGCGAATTGGACGCTACCGTCGGCTTCGCGCCATTGTAGGAGGCCGGAGAGGAGCGCGTTGCCTAGGGTCGGCTCTTCTTGAACGAAGCCTTGCCAGCGACGACGGGTCAAGGGTTTCCCCCCTGCGCCGACCAGCGCCAATGCCACGCGGCCCAGCACGGGGTTATCGGCGCTCAGGCCTTCCGGCAGAAGTTGGGCCGCGACGCGCCTCGTGATATGCGCGCGGCCGAGGGGCCGGTCGCCCTTGTCATCCTTGGCTTCGGCAGCGGCGCACAGGAAGATGGGAAGGCGCAGTTGCGACCATAATTCGGCATCTCGTTGCAGCGCGGCAAGGTCTTCTGGCGATAGGCGGGCTCTCAGGTATTCGCTCACCTCCTCGGCCGATACCGGCAGGAGTCGGACGGTGGTCCAACCTTTGCCGGCCTCGTCATCCCAGGCTGCTTCGCGGCAGGCCAGGATCACACGCAGACCGGGTAGATGTTTGCTCCTCTCCGGCGCGAAGGCTTGCAGGGTGGCGCGGTCCCATGCTCTATCCAGGTTATCTAGAAGGAGGAGAAGGGGAACCTGTTGCACCAGCGCCCGGGCCGTCTGCAAGGCCAGGGCGATGCCTGCCCTGGCAAACCCCCGTTGCACGAGTCGCGCTGTGGAGACCTCGGCGCGTGTCCCTGCTAGATCGGCCAGCACCGGCACGAAGGGGAGTTTGCTGATCTCTGGGAGGGGAGATGTAGCCAGGGCTTCCTGGGCGATCTCTGCCGCTCGCAACGCCAGCCGCGCGAGGACGGTGGTCTTGCCGCTGCCCATGGGGCCTAGGATGGCGACTCGCTCGTGGCCGCTCGCCGCTTCTAGCGCGTCTACCGGCTCTGCGGGCGCGCTGGAGAGACGTGCGCGCAGCCGCAGGTAGCCGTCGCTGGGAAAGGTGTCGCGCAGTTCTTCGCTAAGGCGTGCTAGGTATCCCTTCAAGACTTCGGCGATCTGTTCGGTCATGTCATTCACCTTGGGCACAGGACGGTGCGGAGCATCGGATCAACGGCCATGCCCTCCCCATCAGCGGGTCGTGATCCAATAGGCGACCACACAAAGCCCCGTCCCGATGAGACACAGGAAGACGCCCACCCCAACCGCCGTGCGGATCAAGCCGTTGACGGCCTCAATCAGGCGGGCCGACGCTTCTACCAGGGGCACGAAACCCGCTTCCGTCAGGGCGCGAGTGCTGATGCGCGCGGATTGGGCGGATATCCCCTTGAGCGTCTGCTGGTACTCGCGGGAGAGGATCGTCCATAGGCCCGTGACGATGGCGATGGCCCCTAACAAGAACAGAACCGCTGCCATACCCAATTGCACGATCTCTACCATGTTCCCTCCTCAGTACTCCGTCGGATAGGCGTGAGGGCGATCGCTGCGCCCGTCGTGTTGCCCTCGCTGTCTGTGCTCGGAACGATGATGATCTCGGCTGCCAAAGGTTCGCCGGTGCGAACCGTTAGGCGGATCCGATGTCGTGTTGGCGTCGCGCCCTTCTCCATGGCCTGGCGCAGGAGATGGGCCAGAACGCCCTCCCCGCCGGTCAATTCGTCCAGGGTACGGCCCATGGCTGCCTGTGCGGAGAGGTAGAAGATCTCTCGGCCTGCCGCGTTGCAGAAGGTCAAGCGGCCGGCGCGATCTACGGCTAAGAGCGCCTGGGGAGCGCTATCCAACAGGTGGCGGTAGAGGCGCTCGCTGTCGGCCAACTCTTCCACGGCTTCCGTCAGGCGCATGAACTGCAAGGCCAGTTCGGTCAGGCGGGCTACCTCTTGGGCGACCTGGTTGAGCACCTCCCACTCGCGGGGGGACATCAGGTGGGAAAGGTGGCTGCCGAGCAGGAGAAGCCCACAGCGCCGATGGCCCGCTCTAAGGGGCGAGGCCGTCATCATGCGTATCCCTTCTATGACCAGGGCGTCCAAGGCCTCGCTCCACCCCTCGGCCCCAGCCAGCCAGACGACCGGCCCGTTTTGCTGATCGGTGGCCTCGCCCAGTTCGGAGAGCCAACGCGCAGGCGGGTTTAATGGCAACAAGCCTGCGGGTACGTTGCGTCGTAGCCAGAGGGAAAGCGGCCCTCCTGGCGTCGGCGAGATCACGATGGCCGCGATCTCCATCGTCAACGCAGTGCGCCCGCGCTCCACTGCTTCTTGTATCATCCGCATCAGAGAAGGGGGAACCTGGTCGGGCGGTATGGCTATGGCAGGCTTTGTCTCCGCCGCGCGCGCGCGCCGCGATTCGGGCGAAGATCGGCTGGGTCGGAAGGTGAGTTGCAGGGCCATCCGTCCCGCATGGCGCAGGCTCACCGCGTCCACATCTACCGATGCGATCTCGCCGGTCTTGCGCACCAGATCTACAGCCACGAAATTTCCCTTGCCCATGACCATCGCGCTCTCCAGCCAATTTTCCGCTCCCTTGGGGGGAAAGAGGCGGTCGGCCCGCGTGTGGCCGAGTTCGCTCACATCATACCCCGTCAGTTCGGCGGCGCGGCGGTTGCCTAGGATGATGTTTCCGCCGTCTAAAGGCACCAACAAGACTCCATCGTAGGTCGTCTCCAGAAGCAGAGCGTATTTGGCCTCGGCGTTCTCTATGGCTGCCTTGGCCCGGGCTAGTCTGCGCGTCAGGCGGCGCATGCGCCAGGCGCTTACGGCTGCCATGGTGGAAAGGGAGAGGGTGAGCGCCGTAAACGTTGCGAGGATCGCGAACTCTCGTGTTCCCAGGCTGGTCAAGAGATCTCGTAGCACTGGTGTTCCCTCTCCTAGGGCGATGTTCAGCCTCGTGCCGTCGCGCCCTTCGCCTCGGGCCGCCTGAGCCTCGCCGCCAACGCTTTCACCTGCTGGCGTAGGTGTGCATCCTGTTCCATGGCATCGGCCAGGCAACGTGCCCCGTAGATGACGGCTACCTCACTTCGTCCCCCCAGAAAGCGTCCCGTTTCCGTCGCGTTCGCTCCAGCGACCTCCAACGCCAGATACATGGTTACCCGTCGGGCCAGGGTGAGTTGAGGCGTGTGGCGTGTCCCGATGATCTCCTCCATCTGAACGCCAAAGTGTTGAGAGACCGCCTCCGTGATCTGGCGGAGTAGAGGGGAATCTGCTCCTCGTCCGGCCGGGGCCTGGACGGTTGCCGGCGAAAGCGGCGCGGGCTCAGGGGCGCGTGGGGGTGTCGGGAAAGACGGTGTAGGAGAAAATGGAGAGGCGAGCGCGTCCATAGCCGGTGCAGTTCCCATATCTGAGGGCGGTGTGACAGCCGCTGGCCGAAATACCATTTGTACGACCTTCTCCCGGCCTTGCCGCAAGCAGGCGGCGTCCACCTCCACGGTCGCGGTGGTGCCGTATTTACGGCGCAGGGTTACGGCCGTCATGCTCGTCTGGCCTAAGGTGCGCACTTCCCTCAGCCAGTCGGTCGGTGAGTCAAAAGGAAACAGGGCGCCGAGGTCTAAGCGCTGCAGGTCTTCTATCGCATGCCCGGTCAGCCTAGTGGCTGCCGGGTTAGCGGCGATGATCTGCCCGTTCGGTATCCTTACCAGTAGGACTCCTTCGGTGATGTGCTCCATCAGCATCGTGTACTTTCGCTCCAGCGCCTCGCGCGCCTCCCATTCGCTCAGCGCGCTGCGCAAGGCGATGCCGATCAGCGTCAAAGCGACCAGGACCAGAAGGGCGGCGCCTAGAGGGATTTGGTCTAGGCGGGAGATCGTGTCCGTAGTAGATGTCCAGAGTTCCATAGATTACCTTTCGCTCAGACCAGTTGCAGCTCAATGCCCCGTGCGCGAATTTCTGCCGCGAGCTCTTGGGAGAGGTCCGACCCTGTTACGATGAGGTGAACCGCGCTGATGGGCGCGAAGTTCGCCAGGGCGGGAGTGCTGATGTGGTCGTGCTCCACGGCGACCACCACCCGTCGCGCCACGCGCACCATGGCCTGACGGATGCTGACAGACGGTAGGTCAGCCGTGAACAGGCCACGCCGCACGTCCACGCCTTCTGGACACAGGATCGCGACATCTACGGATATGTCTTGCAAGGTGCGTTCAGCCGGGTAACCCGTCAGGGTAAGGGCCGGATGTACGATCTGCCCGCCGGTGAGGAGGGTGACGATATGGGCAGTCGGGGCCAGCGCGAGCGCGACGGGTACCGAGTTCGTGAAAACCGTGAGAGGCCCTGGACGAGAACGTAGGTGGAAGGCGATGCGTTCGGCAATGGGGCCTGCGTCCACCACCAGGCTCTGGCCCGGTTGTATGCGGTTGGCGAGCGCCTGGCCGATGCGGTCGTGCTCCAAGGCTCGGGTGGAGACGGCAGGCGGCGCGGCGGCCAGTTCGGGTATGGCTTCTGCGCCGCCATGGGTGCGCCGGAGGAGTCCCATGGCTTCCATCTCGGCCAGGTCGCGACGTATGGTGCTTTCGGAGACGCCAGTCCGCCGCGCCAGTTCCGCTACGCTAACCGTCTTGAGCGAACGTAGGATCTCTAAGATCAAAGCCCTGCGGTCATCGGTAGACATCAAGAGGAGGAGCCCCTCTCATTCCTTGGTGTCTTGCCAGCGCTGGGATGAGGGGAACGGCGCATGGCGAGTCAGCGCAGGCTGGAACGGGCGATGCGCGGCGGGTGTAAGACGTCGCGCATTTGGGCTGCGCAGGCTCTGACCTGATCGCTTGGTTCTCCGTTCATGACCCATTATATCACGCACTTGCGCACATGTCAAGGTGTGAATGCGTAAATTGCGCATTTTTAAGGTTACCGCAGGGAATCGCCGATGGAGAGCTGTGATGACGCTACGCCAGATCTTGTGTGCGCAATTTATCTAATACGAGCTGTAGCCGCGCGCATATGCGCTAAACAAGCATGGTCCAGGGGCAATAGCCGTGCAACGTAGCAATGCGCTGCCCTTTGCGCATTTTTGCTCGTTTCCCAGGCCCTGCGTGCTCATATGTTCAGATTGCCCTTGCGTCGTGCACGCTCTCTCATCATCTGTGCAGGGCTTCGTCGTTTTTGTGCTTTTAGCGCTGAACCACTCTTGGGATGGCCCGCAACAAGCCCTTTTGGGCGGCTTTGTGGCGCTTGTTGTCGGCTCATTCCTGCCCTAAATCCCAATCGTCAGCGCGTAAACGTGCAGCATTGCTCGATTGCGCACTCTCCTCGCCGTTGCTGAGCAAGCGCTCCCTTCCGACAGAGGCCGAGGAGCGACTTCAAGGTTGAAGCCTTGCCGGCCCACCGCTCCGCCTTTGCGATCTGTTAGCCTTGACCGTAGGGGAACCCCTGTCTCGGTGGCCTCTCTACAGGTTGCCAATCCTGTACGTTTGTCATATTGGGATAGCAGCGAGCCCTTCGTTTGACTTTTCTTCGGGGGTGTGTTACACTGACGGACGTGGACAACGCTAACCTGTGGGTATACGTTCATCACCATTCTCTGGAGTGAGCGCAGCCCGAACTGCGAAAGTTCTGGCGCGTCGCTCGACAAAAGACTAGTGCTTCACTAGTCTTTTTTGTTATTGGGGCTCGGTGTAAGTCATGATCTTCTTAGGAAGCGTGCGATGGCCATGACCTGGGACGGGCGACTGCCGCATGGCGTCGCGGATATTTTCGGCGCCGACGCGGCCCGCCACATCGCTCTACGCCGGATGCTGCGCGAGGTCTTCACCGCATGGGCCTACCAAGAGGTCATTCCGCCGACCTTTGAATATGCCGAAGCGCAGGCGACGGAACTCAGCCCGCAACTGCGAGAAGGGATGTATCGCTTTGTGGACCGCGAAGGGCGGGCGTTGGCGTTGCGGGCCGACCTGACGGTAGCAACGGCGCGCATCGTAGGCACGCGCTTGTATGATCAACCGCTTCCCCTGCGGCTCTTCTACGTCGGGCACGTCTTCCGGCACGAGGAGCCGCGCGCCGGACGACGTCGGGAGTTTACGCAGGCAGGCATTGAACTGATCGGCGCGGGAAGCGCCGAGGCGGATGCAGAGGTCTTGACGATCGCTATCACTGCCTTGCAGCGGGCGCAATTGCCGCGCTTTCAACTCAACGTGGGGCACAGCGGTTGGTTCCGTTCGCTCCTGGCGACGGTGGCGGTGAGCGAGGCAGCCCTGGAGAGGGTACGCGTGGCGGTGGATCGCAAGAGCAGCGCCGCGCTGCTGGAAGCGGCGGAGGCGCTGCCGTTGGAGGCCAAGGTGCGAGACGCGCTGTTGGCGACGCCTCGCCTGAGCGGGGGGCCGGAAGTGCTGCAACAGGCTGCTGCCTTGGCCCCTAACGAAGGCGCCGTGCAGGCCATTGAGCGGCTCGGTCTGGTGTATGCCCTGATGGCGCGCCGGGGGTTGGAGGCGTATGTAACGCTGGATTTAGGCGAGGTCCGTGGGATGCAATATTACACTGGCCTGCGCTTTGAGGTGTTCGCGCCGGGGTTGGGCGTGCCTCTCTGTTCCGGTGGTCGCTATGATGGCCTGCTCGCGCATTTCGGGCCGCCGCTCCCTGCCGTTGGCTTCGCATTGGAACTGGAGCGGCTCCTTCTGGCCTTGGCCCCTTACGAGTTGCCCGCCGTCTCCATCGCTCCGCACGTCGTCGCGGCGGCGGGTGCGCCCCAGGCTGCTTGGCCGCTTTTGCAGGCTGCGCGGGCTCGCGGCTGGCGCATTGAAGAGGATGTGCTGGGCCGCGATTGGGATGAATTGCTCACGCACGCCCGCGCGCGCGGCGCGAAAACCGTCTGGTGGTGGGACGGTGAGGATGCCGTGCTGGTGACCGAGGAAGGAGCGACAGCGCGGCGTATGACGTTGGCAGAACTGGCGCGAGGGGTGGAGCGCCCGCCGAGCGCCGACTAGGGAGCATATGGGATTGACGGAGGTTTACGGAGAGAGGCTGACGCTGGCTTTGCCCAAGGGGCGGCTGTTGGAGCCGGCTGTGGCGTTGCTGGCGCGCCTAGGGTATGATGCTTCGGCCTTGGGCAACGGCTCGCGCAAGTTGATCTTGGACGATGCCGCCGGCGCGCTACGCTACATCCTGGCCAAGCCGGACGATGTGCCGGTCTACGTGGAATACGGCGTGGCGGACTTAGGGATCGTCGGCCAAGATGTTTTGCGGGAACGCGAGCCGGATGTGTACGAGCCTCTGTTGCTGGGGTTTGGCCGTTGCCGGTTGGTGCTGGCAGCCCCGCGGGAACGGGCCCATCTGAACCTGCGCCTGGAGCCTGTGCTGCGCGTGGCAACCAAATATCCCAGGCTGACGAGTTTGCATTTTCAGCGGCGTGGGATCGCGGTGGAGATCGTGCGCCTGTCGGGGTCGGTGGAGTTGGCGCCGGCCACGGGCCTGGCGAGCCTGCTGGTAGATGTGGTGGATACGGGCCGCACGTTGCGTGAGAACGGTTTGGTTGAGATAGAGATGCTGTTGCATTCAGAGGCGACGCTCATCGCCAACCGCGCTGCATTCAAACTGCGCATGGCGGAGATAGAGGCCTTCGTGCAACGCATGGCGCGCGCGGTGCGTGAGATGACGGAGGGAGGCGGCCATGCTTGAGCCGTTGCTGCGCATCTACAGCCCCGACGAAGCGCGGCGCACCATCTTGCGACGCCTCTCGTGGGAGGAACAAGGCGTTCCGGAAGCCTTGCAGATGGGCATCCGCCGTGTGATGGGCGAGGACCTCACGCCGGCGGAAGCAGTTGCCCGCATCTTGGCCGATGTGCGGGCGCGGGGCGACGCCGCGGTGCGCGAGTGGACATGGCGAGCCGATGGCGTGGCCTTAGGCGATCTGGAGGTGTCTCCCGACGCCTGTAGGGCTGCTTTGAACGGCCTGGACGCCGAGTTGCGACGGGCGCTTGAACTGGCTGCCGAGCGGATCACGCGTTTCCATGCAAGGCAACCCTCTGGCTCATGGGTAGATTTTGAGGATGGCGGGGCGTTGGGCCAGTTGGTGCGTCCCCTGGCGCGCGTGGGGATATATGTGCCTGGCGGGACTGCGCCGCTGCCGTCGTCGTTTCTCATGTCGGCCATACCGGCGCGGGTGGCAGGCGTGGCTGAGATCGTGATGTGTACGCCGCCGCAGCGTCCGAACGGGGAGGTCTCGCCGGTGATCTTGGCCGCCGCTGCCCTTGTGGAGGGAACCCGCGTGTTTCGCATCGGCGGCGCGCAAGCGATCGGAGCAATGGCTTACGGCACGGAGTCGGTGCCGCCGGTAGATAAAATCTGCGGGCCGGGCAACATCTTCGTCACCCTTGCCAAACGGCAACTTTACGGCCTCGTCGGGATAGATGGGCTCCCAGGCCCCACCGAGACGTTGGTGATCGCCGATGAGACGGCGAACCCCGTCTGGGTGGCGGCGGACCTGTTGGCGCAGGCCGAACATGACGTGTTGGCTTCGGCCATTCTGATCACCCCCTCGCGCGCGTTGGCGGAGCAGGTGCAGGTGGAGGTCGCGCGGCAAATGGAGGATTTAGGCCGCGCGGAGATCATCGCGGCCTCCTTGGCCGGCCGAGGGGGCATCGTCCTGACGAAAGATTTGGCCGAGGCGATCGGCATGGCCAACGCCTACGCGCCGGAGCATCTTTGTCTCCTTGTCCACGATCCATGGCCCTGGGTCGGGCGGGTGCAAAATGCAGGGGGCGTGTTTGTGGGCGACTTCTCCTACGAGGTTTTGGGCGACTACGTGGCCGGGCCAAGCCATGTGATGCCGACCGGAGGCACCGCGCGCTTCGCTTCGCCTCTGAGCGTGGCCGATTTCGTCAAGCGCATCAGCCTCGTCGCCCTGACGCCGGAGGAAGGGCGGCGGCTCGGCCGGGCTGCCGCGAGGCTGGCCGATGCCGAGGGGTTGGGCGCCCACGCGGCGGCCGCGCGGCGGCGTGACGCGCACGATGCCGATGAAGCAAGGGGGGAAAGGCCATAAGGACGGCTTGCTTCGCCCTTGCAGTATCTTAGCATCCGATGTACGTGGTGGGGGAATCCGTGGAACAGGTGAACGAAGTGTCAGTCTGCGACCTGGAGGCGCTTTTGCGTCCCGACGTGGCGGCGATGGAAGAGTACACGCCGATCCTGCCGTTTGATGTGCTCAGCGCGCGCCTCGGCTTGCCGCCCGAACGCATCATAAAAATGGACGCGAACGAGAACCCTTATGGGCCTTCCCCCAAGGCGTTGGCGGCGTTGGCATCCTTTCCGCACCACCACATTTACCCTGATCCGGAGCAAACGGCTTTGCGGGCCGCCCTCGCGCGCTACTTGGGCGTCCCCGCGGATCGCATTCTGGCCGGCGCAGGCGCGGACGAACTGATTGACCTCGTTTGTCGCCTGTTTCTATACCCTGGCGATGGGGTGATCGTTTGCCCGCCGACCTTCGGCATGTACCGTTTTGATGCCCTGATCCAGGGCGCGCGGGTGGTGGAGGTGCCACGGCGGGATGATTTCAGTCTGGATGTGCAGGCGGTGGAACGGCTGTGCACCTCTGCCGGCGGAGCGCCTCCGCCGAAACTCATTTTTTTGGCCTCGCCTAACAACCCTGACGGCGGGCTTGTGCCCCGTGCAGATTTGCTCCGGTTGCTTCGCCTTCCCGTGGTGATCGTTCTGGACGAGGCGTACGTGGAATTCGCCGGCGAGTCGGCGTTGGCGCTGACCGCTGAGCACACCAACCTGATCATCCTGCGCACCTTCAGCAAATGGGCTGGCCTGGCGGGCTTGCGCGTGGGCTACGGCATCTTTCCGATGGCCCTCATGCGCCATTTGTGGAAGATCAAACAGCCGTACAACGTCAACACCGCGGCCACCGCCGCGGCCCTGGCTTCGTTGGACGACCTGGATTACCTGTGGGGGAACGTGCGTCGCCTGGTCGCGGAGCGCGAGAGGCTGCAGCGGGAACTGGCGCGCTTTGACTTCTTGCGGCCCTTCCCCAGTCGCTCTAACTTCGTGCTCTGTCAGGTCGTCGGGCGTGACGCGCGGGCGCTCAAGCTCGCGCTGGAGCGGCGTGGTATCCTGGTGCGATACTTTGACCGGCCAGGCTTGCGCTCTTGCCTTCGCGTCAGCGCCGGGAAGCCAGAGCATACGGACGCGCTTTTGGCAGCCTTGAGGGAGGTCTGACATGCGTTTCGCCACCGTGCATCGCGTCACCCATGAGACAGACATCCAACTGACGCTGGAACTGGACGGACAAGGCGTGCATGAGTTGGCCACGCCGGTGCCTTTTTTGAACCATCTTCTGAGCCATGTGGCGGTGCACGGCCTCTTTGATCTGCAGGTGCAGGCTCGCGGCGACACGGAGGTAGACGAGCATCACACGGTGGAGGACATCGCCATCTGCCTGGGGCAGGCTCTGGATAAGGCGTTAGGGGGACGACAAGGGATCGTGCGCATGG
>DAOTYP010000145.1:0-3367 GCA_034434975.1 Anaerolineae bacterium
GGCAAAATCATCTCCACATCTTCGTGGGGGCGGGGGATCACGTGAACGCTGACCAGTTCGCCGACGCGCTGCGCGGCGGCCGCGCCCGCGTCCACCGCCGCCTTGACCGCGCCTACGTCGCCGCGCACCATCACGGTCACGTAGCCGCCGCCGATGTATTCGCTGCCGATGAGTTTGACGTTGGCGGCCTTCACCATCGCGTCGGCAGCCTCAATGGAGCCAACCAGGCCCTTCGTCTCAATCATGCCCAAGGCGATCATCTGATTATCCGGCATAGAAGTTCCTCCTTGCAGATGCATACCGTAGGATGGGGTTGGATGCAGGCAGACGCCTGCGCCTTCAGGCCAGCCGCCAGAGGTTATTCTCAATCAGCGTCCGATCTGGCTCAGCACGCGTCGCACGATGGCTTCAAGGTCCTGATCGGACATGATGGTGGGAGCGGCCGACGCCGGCGAGCCAGCCTCCACAGCGGGAGCGATCGCCCCGAGTGGAGGCGGCTTGAGCTCGTAAGCCAGCCGCTTGACGTTCAGGACATGGGGCACGGTGATGTTGTCGCTGGTGACGC
This sequence comes from Anaerolineae bacterium, assembly GCA_034434975.1. GTDB lineage: Bacteria > Chloroflexota > Anaerolineae > JADYZS01 > JADYZS01 > JADYZS01. Next base: position 566 of record DAOTYP010000145.1, read on the forward strand.
TCCCGCCGATGCCCCCCGTAGCCAAGGTTAGAGAGGGCATCAGCCCTGTGGTCGCGCCGACGGAGCCTAGCGTCGCCATGGTGTTGACCACGATCCGGAAGGCGGGTTTCTCCAAACCGAAAGCCAGGATCACTTCCTCGTTGCGCGCGTGGATCACCAGAGTATGCCCATCGCCGCCGAATTTTAGGATTTCTATGCACCGTTCGCAGCCCGCGCGCCAGCCTTCTTCCTCATACCATCCTAGAACGGTGGTCAGTTTCTCGCGCGAGAGGGGATAGGCCGCACCGACGCCGTCCAACCGGGCGACCAAGATGCGCGCGCGAGAAGGCACCTGAATGCCGGCCATTTGAGCCAATTGTTGAGGCGTCTTGCCTACTGAGTGAGGGTTGATCGCGCCATCTGAGAGGAACAAAACCCTGGCTAGCGCGTCAGCCTGAGCCTTGTCCACGAAGAAGGCGCCATTTCTTTCCATCTCGGAAGCGAGCTGCGCCGCGATCGGCTTATCCGCCACCACGGCCTGTTCGGTAGAGCAGAGGACGCTATGGTCAAAGGCCTTGCTGTTGACGATGTCGCGCGCGGCTTTGGGGATGTCGGCACTGCGATCCACATAGCAAGGGACGTTTCCTGGTCCCACGCCGTAGGCAGGTTTGCCCACGCTGTGGGCTGCCTTGACCATTGCCGCGCCGCCCGTGGCGAGGATCAGCGACACGGCGTAATGGCGCATCAGCTCCTGCGTGCCGGGCAGCGAGATCTTCGTCATGCAGGAGACCAGGCCCTTGGGCATCCCTTGGGCTTCACCGGCCTCCGCCATGACGCGCGTGGTCTCCAAAGAGCAGCGAACGGCTGCGGGGTGAGGGGCCAAGACGATCCCGTTGCGCGCCTTGACGGAGATGAGGATCTTGTACATCGCCGTGGAGGTGGGGTTTGTGCTGGGAGTGAGCGCGGCGATGACGCCGACGGGCCAACCGATTTCTATGATCTCCTTTTCCTCATCTCTGCGGATGATGCCTACCGTTGGGATAGAGCGAATGGATTCCCAGACGCCGCGGCTTGCGAACTGGTTTTTGACGGTCTTGTGCGCGACGTTGCCGTACCCCGTCTCCTCCACAGCCATTCGTGCCAGGCGCTCCGCTTCGCGAAAAGCGGCCTCAGCCATGGCCGCGCAGATGCGATCTACCTGCTCCTGGCTAAAGTTGAAGAAGGCTCGCTGCGCCTCGCGACAGGCTACCGCCAAGCGTCGCGCCTCCTGCATAGATTCCAGATCAAGATCGTATGGCTCGGCCATGGCGTTTCCCTTTCAGATCAGGAACTTGCCGCGCTCAAACGCCTTACGTCCGTCCAGCCAGATCTCTCCTTCCTGGCGCAGGTCTTTGACGATGTCCCAATGCAGGTTGGACTCTACAACGCCGCCGTTCTCTTTATAGGCGCGGCCTAGTGCCAGGTGGATGGTTCCGCCCATCTTTTCGTCAAAAAGGGTCTCATAGACGTAGCGATCTATGCCGTAATTGACACCGACGCCGAACTCGCCGACGAAGCGAGAACCCTCATCGGTGTCCAGGGCTCTGTGGAGAAGTTCTACATCGTTGTCCGCGCTGGCCTGTACGACCTTTCCGCCTTGGAATTCCAGTCGGATGCCGTGAATCTTGCGGCCCAGGTAGAGGCCGGGGAACTCAAAGTAGATCCTCCCTTCCACGCTGGTTTCTACGGGCGCGGTGAAGAATTCGCCATCGGGGATGTTCTTATCGCCGTTTGCCAGTATATACGTGCGACCCTCTGTAGAGAAGGTGAGGTCGGTGTCGCGCCCGACGATGCGAACTTCCTTGGCCTGTTGGAAGACATCCTTCCACTGGGTCCATTGTTTGGATTCGTTTTCCCAATCACGCACCGTCGCGTTGAAGAAGAAGTCGGTGGCTTCGTCCAAACTCATTTCCGCCTTTTGGGCGAAGGCTTCGGTAGGCACCCGACAGATGACCCAGCGGGTGCTGTCTACCCGGATGCCGCTCAGTTGGCCCAGCACTGCGCTGTGCGCGGTCAGTCTGTCGGGTGGGATGTCATGGAGTTCGTAGGGGTTGCGTATGGCCCGGATCCCGATCCACACATCGGCCCAGTCTATAGACCACCGATCTACTTCCGGCACCCAGCGAATCTGCTCGTCGCTGCCGTACTGAAGCAGGGCACGTTCCAAGTAGGTGGACGTGAAGTACACCTCGGCCAGGCCGCCGGCCTTGATCGTCTCTTTGTAGACTTCTTGTACGAGCGGCATGGCTTCCGGCTCAATCATGTAAATGAGCACTTTCTCGCCACGCCGCACGCGCGTAGAGTAGTTCACCAGTATGTTCGCCAACCGATTGTATCGTATGTCCATAGGCTCCTTTGGCCGGACCTTCTACGGCATATGTAAGGTCATTCCTCCGGCTGAGGGAGGATCATCTCCACGTCGGAGTGGGGGCGGGGGATCACATGGACGCTGACCAGTTCGCCGACGCGCTGCGCGGCGGCCGCGCCCGCGTCCACCGCTGCCTTGACCGCGCCCACGTCGCCGCGCACCATCACGGTTACGTAGCCGCCGCCGATCTTCTCTTTGCCGATGAGTTTGACGTTGGCGGCCTTCACCATCGCGTCGGCAGCCTCTATAGAGGCGACGAGGCCCTTCGTCTCAATCATACCCAGGGCGATCATCTGAATGTCTACTGGCATGGATGCCTCCTCAGATAGGCTGATGGGAAATCAGGATTTGCGAAAGGTTACCTTGCCTTCCACTTCTATGGAGTCAAGGATGGCCATGATCACGGCATCTACCGG
>DAOTYP010000146.1:0-5303 GCA_034434975.1 Anaerolineae bacterium
CGTTCATCCGAGCGTTAGAGGAGCGGCGCGCGTTCTTCAAGCGCTTGGGGGCCACGGCGACCGACCACGCTGCCCTCACCGCCTACACAGAAGAACTGTCGGAGGCCGAAGCGGAGGCCATTTTTGCCCGGGCGCTGCGCGGCCAGGCTACTGCCGACGACGCAGCCCGCTTCACCGGCCACATGCTGATGGAAAGCGCCCGGATGAGCATAGAAGACGGCCTGGTGATGCAACTACACGTCGGCTCGTACCGCAACCACAACGCGTTGATCTTCCAACGCTTCGGGCCGGACAAAGGGGCCGATATCCCGATCCAGGGCGAATTCACCCGTAGTCTGCATCCCTTGCTGAACAAATACGGCAACGACCCTCGCCTCACGCTCATCCTGTTCACGTTGGACGAGGCCACCTATGCGCGCGAACTTGCGCCCCTGGCAGGGCACTACCCCGCGGTGAAGTTGGGGCCGCCCTGGTGGTTCCATGACAGCCTGAACGGCATGATGCGCTACCGCGACCAGGTCATAGAGACGGCTGGCCTCTACAACACCGTCGGTTTCAACGACGATACCCGCGCCTTCCCCTCTATCCCGGCACGCCACGACCTGGCACGCCGGGTGGATGCCAACTGGATCGCCGGCCTCGTGGTGCGCGGCATCGTGGACATGGACGACGCCAGAGAGATGATTTACGACACGGCGTACCGCCTGGCCAAAAGGGCCTACAAGTTTGAGTGATCGGACCACCGCAAGGATGCGAAGATGAACAGCAAAGAGCGAGTGCAGGCAGCCATCGCCAGACGACCTGTGGATCGGGTGCCGCTCGGCTTCTACGCGGTAGACCACGATACCGTAGAGCGCGTCATCGGCCACGAAACCTACGTGCGCAACAAAGTAAAGATTCAAATCGCCCTTTGGGAAGGCCGCCGGGATGAGGTGGCGGAGAGCCTGAAGAAGGACACGGTGGAGTTCTACCGCAAGATAGACTGTGCAGACCTGATCCTCCCCAAAGAGGCCATGCTCCTGCCGCCCCGCGACTACGAGCCGAACCCACCCAGGAAAATCGCCGACAACCGCTGGGAAGACCGCGAGGGGCGCATCTTCCAGGCCGTGCCCGAGGCCAACGACATCCAATGCGTCTATGATCCCACCTTGGGCCGCCACGTCTTCACCGTGGAGGAGTTTGCAGAGGAACCTATCACCGTGACCCCTCCCGACCCGTCGGTTTTTGAGGCCTTTGACTACGTCCTCGCCGAGTTCAGTCAGGAGCGCTACGTCGCCGGGCCCACCGGCGGCGTCACCTGCCTCACCCTCCTCGGCGGCATGGAGCACGGGCTCCTGATGTACGTCACGCAGCCGGAGGTGATCGCGGCGGCCAATCGCCGCTCCGTCGTCATCCAGAACCAACTGGACCAATACTACATCCGCCCGGGCGTGGCCGGCGTACTGATGGAGGAAGACACGGGAGGCACAAATGGCCCCCTGGTCTCACCGAAGGTCTTTCGGGAACTCTGTTTCCCTTACCTCAAGGAGCGAGTCCAGCACGTGAAGCGCTTCGCCCCCCAGGTGATCCTGCACAACTGTGGCCACAACATCCCCCTGATGCCCATGTTCATAGAGTGTGGGATTGATTGCTATCAGTCGTTGCAGACGAACGCGGGGATGGAGGTCGGCAGGCTCAAGGAGATGTTCGGAGGAAGCCTCTGCTTCTGGGGAGGGGTCTCGGTGGAAACCCTCATCCATGGGACGCCGGAAGATGTGCGGCGGGAGGTGCGCGCGGCCATGGCACGAGGCGCGCCGGGAGGGGGGTTCATCCTCGGGCCAAGCCACTCCATCGCCAAAAATACGAAGTACGACAACTTCATGGCCATGCTGGATGAGTTCGTCGCCTGGCGCGACAAGTTCTAGACGGCGCCGGCCTAGCGGGCAAGGGCGCGCCTCAGGCAAGGTGGAGGCGGAAGGTTTTGATCTCAAAGGGACGGATGGGGAAGGTGAACGACGCGCCCTCCACCGCGAGCGACCGGATGGCTTCCTCAAGGTGGTTGCACTCTACCACCTGGCGTAAGGGATGGGCACCCCTGACGCGCACCTTGCCGCGGCCCCCATGCGGCTCATAGAGACGCAAGATCCACCCATCGCCGTCCTCCGCAGGTTTGAGGGTTTGCACGATGGCCGGCCCCTCCACCTCTAAAAACGACCGCGCCGTCGGCAACCCTGCCCTCTGGCCGTTGGCAAGGACGCAGGCGATGGGCACGTTCAATTCCCAGGCACGCCGCACCGTCTCCCCCTCCCGCCAATCCCCCATGTGAGGCAGCAGCGAATAGGTGAACTCATGATGACCGCGGTCAGCATCGGGGTCTGGCCACTCCGGCCCCCGGAGGAGGGTCAGTCTGAGCACATTTCCGTGCACATCGAGGCCGTATTTGCAATCGTTCAGCAGGCTGACGCCGTAGCCCGCCTCCGACAGGTCGGCCCAGCGGTGGCCACATACCTCAAACTTCTCCTGATCCCAAGAGGTGTTGCGGTGGGTCGGCCGCTCCACCGCGCCGAACTGGATCTCAAAGGTAGCCCGCGACGACAGCACCTCTACCGGGAACGCCACCTTCAGCATCACTTGCCGCTCGGCCCAGTCGGCGCGCGTCACGAAATCCAGACGCGGTAGGCGATCGTAGAGGATCAGGTCTTGCTCCACGCGGCTCCGTCGATAATGACGCGTGATCCGCACGACGGCGCGCACGGGGCCCTGCTCCATCACTTCCAGGGTCGTTCCGGGATCCCAGGGATATTCCCGCCCTTCAAAGGTGGCATGGACGTTCCACGCCGCCTCCTGCTCAGGGCCGTCCTGGAAGAGTTGGAGACGGTTGGCCGGTTGGCCGGGCGGTATCACCTCGCGATGGCACCGCTTGTCTAACAGGCGGACGATGCTGCCGTCGTCGGCCAGTTCCAGCCGGAAAAAGCGGTTTTCCAGAGAGCGGTCCGCGATCCGCAAGGAATGCGCAACGGGGCCGCCGGCCCGGCGCAGGGAGAAGGCGGCATATCCCAGCGAGGGCACCGACTCCGGCACAAAGAGGATCTCCGCCTGCCCGTCGCGGCGGCTGATCACCTGCACAGGCACGGTGCGACCATCGGCCTGCACCAACTCCACCGGCGCGCCGGGGTCCGGGATCGTCGCGACCGCTACATCGGCGCGCGGCCACGAGAGGCTGTTGAAGGCGATCAGGTCGCCCGAGCCGCCTGCCCGTTCTGCCAAAGCGCGCAAGGCGACCTCACGCACGGCGCGCGCGGTCGCCTCCACCTGGGCATGATCTACTGCCGCCTCCCGATACACCTCGCCGATGGAACTGCCGGGCAGGATGTCATGGAATTGTAGGAGGAGGAGAGTCTCCCAGGCCGGGCGCAGCGTTTCCAGGGCGACATCTGCGCCTTGCCAGCGCGCCAAGACGCCGAACACTTCGGCCTCCCGCAATAGGAGTTCGTTCTTGCGGTTAGCCCGTTTGATCTCGCCATGGGTTGTGTAGGTGCCACGATGGGTCTCCAGATACAGTTCGCCCACCCAGACAGGGAGAGGGGGGGAGGCCGCGCGCGCGTCGTCAAAATAAACCTCTTCTAAACCCTGGCGACAGGTTGGGACGCCGGGGAAAGCCTGGGCGCGCGCGGCGAACTCCAACATCTCCTCCGTCGGCCCGCCGCCGCCGTCGCCGTGGCCGAAGGGGAAGAGCACCTCCGGATAAACCCCTTTCTGCGCGAAGTTCTCCCAGGCCAGGTTCAACTCCTCTGGATTGGGCCAGCCGCCGTAGCCGCTTTTCAGGCGAGGGATGTGCGCCAGGATGCGCGTGCCGTCTATCCCCTCCCACCAGAAGAGGTGCACCGGGAAGGGATTGCGCGCCTGCCAATGCAACTTGTTGGTCATGAAGTGGTCCAGCCCGCACCCCTTGAGGATCTGCGGCAACGAGGCAGGGTAGCCAAACACGTCCGGCAGCCAGCAGGTGCGCGGGCGCACGCCGAATTCCTCTTGGAAGAAGCGAACGCCGTGCAGGATCTGGCGGATCAGCGATTCGCCCGACGGCAGGTTGCAATCGGATTCCACCCACATGCCGCCTGTGCATTCCCAACGCCCCTCCCGCACCCATCGCTTGATCTCCTGATACAGGGCGGGGAAGTGGCGTCGTGTGTAGGCGTACAGTTGCGGTTGGCTGCACGAGAAATGGTAGGAAGGGTACCGTTCCAGAAGGCGACAGGCGGTGGCAAAGGTGCGACCACATTTGCGGACGGTCTCGCGGAGGGGCCAGAGCCAGGCCGTGTCAATGTGCGAGTGCCCTGTCAGGAAGATACGCCCCGCCTCCGGGTCCGGCGCGATGGCGCCGATGCGCGCCCACAGCCCCCTGCGCGCGGCGGAAACCTCCTCCCGAAAGCGCTCCGGCGGCGCGGTCAGGTCTATCGCCAAGAGCGCCTCCTCCAGCGCGGCGTGAAGGAGCTGACGGCGCCGCTCATCCCGAGCCTCTCTACTGGCCTCCCAGGTGAACCGGAGGTCGTAGTAAGCCGCCTCCACCTCGCGATCTACCTGCGCGAAAGCGACCTCCCGAAGCCGCGCCCTCTCTTGCCTCAACTCCGGACGGTAGAGAGAAGCGCCCAGGCACATGAACTCGGCCTCCAGAACTAGCCGCCCGGCGACGGGGACGACGACGCGGGAATGCTCATGGTCTATACCTGCATACGGCCGGCCGTTGACGGAGAGGAGCCCCTCCAGCCCATCCATACGGAATTGCAGGTAGAGGTCCTGCGCAGGGGCCTCGGCCGGGGTCTCAGCCTCCGCGCGCAGGAAAAGGGTCTTGCCCGCAGGCCACGCGCTTTCGCCGTCCACCCTTGTCCAATCGCCGTCGTAACGATACTCGCCAGGCGCCAGATGGTCGGCCGTGCGCGCCCACCAAGGGCCGATGGGCCAGCAGCGCACGATCGCCTTGCGGCTCAGCAGTTCCAATTTCATCTTGATGATGCGCTCGTCCACGGAGCACCTCGCGTTACAACATTGTTCGCCCTCCGTGAAGGTATAACCCCGACCTGTCGCACCAGACGCGCTGCCGTTGACAGAGAACAGATGATGGGGTAACATGGAGAACACCGACAGAACAACGGCAAGGGTGGCCTCGCATGAACAGTAGAGAACGTGTGAAACGCGCCATCAGGTTCCAGAAACCAGACCGTGTGCCGATCTCCCACGCCGTGTTGCCCGCGGCCGCGCTCAAGTACGGCGCGGCGCTGCGCGAAATCCTCAGCGAGTTTCGGGAAGACTTCGGCTGGGACTACATG
>DAOTYP010000147.1:0-20853 GCA_034434975.1 Anaerolineae bacterium
CCGTCACCGCAGCGTGATCAACTTCCTGGTCAATCTGCTCTGTGGGTTGATCGCCTACTGCCGTCAGCCCAAGAAACCTTCCCTGGCCTCAGAGGTAACTGCTCTGCTGCCCGCTTAAACCGAACTCACGTTAACTTAACTCCACAATTTTCGCCACTCCCACCCTCTTGCAACGGAAAAATTTGTGGTATAATTAGGGGAGATGTTTAAAAGCCCTTGGGGGGTGTCCGTTGCCGAATCTGATCCCGGGAGAGGCGCTGCGAGTTCTCCTTGTGAGCGCGACGGAAAACGCACGGAACGAAGTAGGAGAGGCATTGGCAGGAGGGGCCGGCGACCACCGGCTCTATTGGGTATCGCAGCCGGAATTGGCCTCCGTGCGCGCCCAAGATTTGGTTCCCCACGTCATCCTGGTGGATGACGTGTTGGGTGGAACGGATGCCATCTCGCTCATCGGCCAGTTGAGCACGCGGGTGCCCGGCGCGGCCATCCTGGCGCTGGTAGAGGCGGGCGCGATGAACCGGGCCCGGCAAGCGGTGCTGGCAGGGGCTCGTGGCTTCGTGACGAAGCCTTTGCATGCCGAAGACCTTCTGGCCAGCCTGCGTCAGGTGGTCGCCCAACGGGTTAGTCGCGTCCATGAGGCGGAAACAGCAACCTACGGACACATCATCGTCTTCTGCGCGCCGAAGGGAGGTACGGGCCGCACCACCTTGGCGATCAACACGGCGGTGAGCCTGCAGGCGATGGGACAGAAGCCCGTCGTCCTGGTGGATGCCGACTATGCCGCGCCCGCCCTGGATGTGGCCCTCAACCTCCATGCGGATCGGAACATCGCCGATCTGCTCCCCAGGCTCTCCCGCCTGGATGAAGACCTGATCGCCGGCATCCTAGCGCCCCACGCGTCGGGTGTGCAGGTCTTGCTGGCGCCGCCGCCGGGGGATATGTCTTCCCCCATTTCGTTGCCCCAGGTGCAACAGGTGTTGGCGCGGCTCAAGCGCATGTTCCTTTGGGTCGTGGTAGATTTGGGCCTGCCCCTGGATGAGACCGCCTTCGCCTTCCTGGACGGCGCGGATCGCATCATCATGACCGTCCTGCCCGAAATGGTGGGGTTGCGCAACACGCGCCTGATGCTGGACCAACTGCACGAGCGCGGCTACCCCGACGAGAAGGTTTGGTTGGTGCTGAACCGTTCAACGATCCCGGGCGGCGTGTCGGCTTCTGACATAGAGGAGCGCCTGCACGTGCGCATCAAGCACACCGTCCCCGACGACCAACCCCTTGCGACGCACAGCATCAACCGAGGCGTGCCGATGGTGATGAGCCATCAGCGCAGCGCCGTTGCCCGCGCGGTGCGGACGCTTGCCCGCATGTTGAAGGAAGACGTGGCGATGGAGATGAAACCGTCAGGGATCGCAGAAGAGGCGCGCGGCGGTTTGGTAGGGCGGCTGCTGCGAGGTGCCCGTTCTGCAAACGTGTGAGGCTGGGGGCGATCTATGCGGCCCGTCCTGGGCGCAAAAGGAGTTGCCCATGGGTAAGCACACCCTCAGTTATGTCCTCATCATCGTCGGCGTCCTGATTGTGGCCGCCGCGATCCTGAACGTGGCCAGCGTCCAGGGACTGCGCGGCGCGCTGCTGGCTTCTACCGGCGCGGCAAGTAGTCCCCTGTAGGCACGGGGCGAAACCTGCAACCGGCCCCTAGGAGACGTTTGCTCTCTCAAGGCGGGGAAAAGTATGGGGCCCCTGCTTTTCGGCCTTCTCGTGATGCTGGCCGTGCTGATCTTCTTCGTCGCCACGTGGCGCCTCGCGCGGGCGAGCGACCCCGTAGAGGAACGCCTGCGACAATACGGCGTCACCGGCGAATGGGTCGCGGCTGTAGATGCCGACCAATCTTCGCCCCGATGGCGCCCGGCCTGGCCCGGGGTTAATCGGCTGCTCCAGGGGTTTGGCCTAGGCCCACGCTTGGCTAAGGAGTTGGCCCGCGCTGACCTGCCGCTCACGGTGGCTGAGTTCGCGCTCCTCGTCCTGGGCGTCGCGTTTTTGGGTTTTCTCATCGGCGCGACGCGCGCGGGCATCTTGGCCGGACTGGCGCTGGCGGCGGTCTGCGGTTACCTTCCCTTCTTCTACCTACGCGTGAAGCAGCAGCGCCGCCAGCAGGCCATCACCGAGCAGTTGCCCGACGTGCTGACGCTGTTGGTGGGCGCCCTGCGCGCCGGCTACGGTATCTCGCAGGCGCTCCATGTCGTGGTGGAGCAATTGCCGCCTCCGGCCTCCACCGAGTTCGGGCGCGCGGTGCGCGCGATCGGCCTCGGCCTCTCCGTGCAAGAGGCGTTGAGAGAGATGGCGGACCGCGTGGGCACGGACGACGTGGACCTGGTGGTCACGGCGATCAACGTACAGTATGAAATGGGCGGCAACCTGGCGCAAACCCTGGAGATCATCGGCGAGACGGTGCGCGATCGGATACGAATCAAGCGGGAGATTCGCGTCCTCACGGCCCAACAGCGCCTGAGCGGGTATGTGTTGGCCGTGTTGCCGTTGATATTGGCGGCTCTTCTCTTCATGTTGCGCCCGCAGTACATCGGCCGCCTCTTTGAGCCCGGCTGGATACGCATCCTCCCCGTCGCCGCCGTCTTGATGATGATCGCGGGCTTCTTGGTCATTCGGCGCATCTTGGACATTGAGGTTTAGGCCCATGGTGGACGTTGCCGACCTCGTCAGAAACAGCGGCATCCTTGCCTCGCCCTTGGCCTTCGGAGTGTTGATCGGCCTGGCCACGGCCTTGATGTGGCTGGCTTTCATGCCGTCCGCGCCCGCACGCGCCGTGCGCAAGCGCTTGGATGGTTACCTGGTCAGGACGGATGTCATTGAGAGCGCGGAGTTAGGTAAACCGTTTGCAGGACGCGTGTTGGTGCCCCTGGTGCGGCGGGGTCTGCGCCTCCTCGGCGCCCTCGCGCCCAAACGCAACGTGGAGGCCACCCAGCAAATGCTCTTGCAGGCCGGCAGCCCCGGCGGCCTGACCACGTTGGACTTCTTCGGGCTGCGCATCCTCTCGGTCGTGGTCTTGGGCGGAGGTTACTACTTTCTGTTGGGGAACACCGTCCCCTTCTCTACGGCGCTGCGCAACGCCTTCATCATGGGGGCCATTGGCTTCTTTTTGCCCCTTCTGTGGCTGCGCGCTCGCGTGAACCAACGGAAGCGTGAGATCCGGAAGGCGCTGCCGGATGCTCTGGACATGCTGACGATCGGCGTGGAGGCCGGGATGGCCTTTGAGTCGGCTTTGGTGCGGGTAGGGGACAAGTGGAACAACGCGTTGACCAGGGAGTTTCGCCGGGCCGTGGCCGAGATGCGCGTCGGCACCCCGCGCGATGAGGCCCTGCGACGGATGGCCGAGCGGACGGGCGTGCAGGAGGTCAGCACCTTCGTGGCCGTCTTGATCCAGTCTAACCAGTTGGGCGTGAGCATCGCGCAAGTTCTGCATGCCCAGGCCGCCCAGGTGCGCACCAGGCGACGACAGCGGGCGGAGGAACTGGCCCAGCAGGCCAGCGTGAAGATGGTCTTTCCCCTCGTCCTGTTCATCTTCCCTGCGATGTTCGTTGTGGCCCTTGGCCCGGCGGTGCCGACGGCCATCGCGTTCCTGAATCGCCTGAGCGGCGGAGGGTAGGCGAAAGAGATGACGGTTGCCGTGGGAGGACAGGCTGCAGGCAAGGACGATCCCCTTTACCAGCAAGGGATGGCCCATCTCCAGGCCGGGGAGTGGCAAGAGGCGATCCGCTGTTTTGAGGAATTGGCGCGCCGCTATCCGGATAGCCTTCCCGTCCAGCGCGCGCTGGATGAGGCCTACTTCAAGGCGCGCCTGGATGCCAGCGCGCGCGTCCGGGCCAAGCGTTGGATCATCCCTTGGCGCGCCATCCTCTTTCGCGTCGCCTTCGTCTTAGCCGTTGCCGTGATCGCCGTGCAAGGGGGACGGTTCATCTATAGCCGTGTGGCCCCAGAATTGGCCAAAGCCCAGGTAGAGCGCCAAAGGGCCCAACTGTTGGCAGAGGCCAATGACTATCTGGAGGGAGGCGACCTGGATGCCGCCGAGGCTCGCTACCGGCAACTCCTGGCGCAGGTGCCGGACCACGAAGGGGCGCTCCAAGGGCTGAAGCAGATCGCCGAGGAGCGGGAGGTTCTCGCCCTCTATCTGGAGGGTGTCGCCTGGCAAGAGAAGGGCGACTACGAGGCGGCTATCGCCAAGTTCACCGAACTCCTGATCCGGAGGCCGGCGTACCGCGACGTGAGCCTGCGCATCAAGGCCATGCAGCACCAACAGGACATGGCGCGCCTCTTCGCCGCAGCAGAGGCTGATTACCAGGCCGGCCTGGCCTTGGATGCGATCGCGAAATACGAGCAACTCAAGGAGCAGGATGTCAGTTTCAAAGCCGAGGTTGTAAACGCCCGACTCTTTGAGCTTTACATGCGGCTAGGACGTGAGTTCCTCGCGCGCAACCCGGCTACCGTGCAAGATGTGCAGCAGGCGCTTGACTACTTCACGCGCGCACTCGCTTTGCAGCCCCGCCATGCCGAAGCGGGGCTAGAGCAACGCCTGGCCCGGCTGTACCTAGAGGGCCAGACGCGTTATCACGAGGGGCGTTGGGATGAGGCCATCGCGCGCTTGCGGGCCGTATACGACCAGCGACCCAACTACCTGAACGGCGCGGTAGCCAACCTCCTGTACGACGCCTACGTGCGCAGCGGCGATCAGCGTCAGGAGGCGGGAGACCTTTACCTGGCCTACGAGCTCTACCGCCAGGCCGTTGAGCTCCCCGTGAGCGACAAAGCGCTAGCCCGCGGGCGCATGTTCAGCATCTCGCCGCGCCTGACCCCTACGGCAACCCCCACGCTCACGCCGACCGCGACGCCCACGCCGTTGCCGACGCCGACCTCGCCCCCAACGCCGACCCCTACCCCCAAGCCTTTGCGAGCCTATCGCAACCAGATCGTGTTCTTCTCCAACGACGAGAAGCAACCAGGGCTATGGGCGATGGACCCGACGGGCGCGAATCGGGTGTACATCGGGCCGGAGACCCGAGAACTGCGCAAGGAGTACGACGCGTTGATCCAGGAGGCGCAGTTCTCGCCGGACAAGCGCTTCCGCGCCTTCGTCCGGGATACGGAGCCTGCACCGCAGATCTTCATCGCGCTCCCGAAATCGGAATACGGCGAGGTCCCGCCGAGGCAACTCACCTTCTTCCACGGCGTCAGTTACGACCCCGTTTGGTCGCCGGACGGCAGCCGCATCGCCTTCGTCAGCCAGGAGAAGGGAAGCGACGACATCTGGGTGATCTATCCCGACGGCACCGGCGCCAAGCAGTTGACGGAAAACACCTGGGAATGGGATAAGCATCCCTCTTGGTCGCCGGACGGCCGGCGCATCGTCTTCTGGTCCAATCGGACGGGGATCAAGCAGATCTACGTCATGGACGCGGACGGTCGGAACGTGCGCAACATCAGCAACACCGAGTGGGACGAGTACGATCCCATTTGGATCCGCTAACGGCCAGGTAGTAGCGGGATGGAGAAAGGGAGGCGGGACTCATGGTGAACCTGACTCGCGGCCCTCGGGTGGCCAATCGCTCGGACAGCGCGCGCGGCGGGAGCGGGGCCCGAGCCGACAACGCGGAGCGCTACGAGGCGATCCGAGAGCGCGTCCAGCGGCGGCTCTTGGCCGAACTGAGCCCGACCGTTGATGTCAGCAACGCCGAGGAGGTTCGCCGCGCGCTGGAACGCATCTTCGCGGAGACGCTGGCGGAGGAGGAACTCCCCCTGAGCCGCAGCGAACGGGCGGAACTCTTTGAGCAAATCGCCGCGTCCATCCTCGGCTACGGGCCTTTGGAGCCGCTCCTGCGCGACGACTCCGTCTCGGAGATCCTGGTGAACGGCCCCCATCAGGTTTACATAGAGCGCAACGGCATCTTGGAAGAGACCGACATCCAGTTCCGCGACGCGGAAGAGGTCCTGCGCATCATAGATCGCATCGTCGCACCCCTGGGCCGTCGGGTGGATGAGAGCAGCCCCATGGTGGACGCGCGCCTGCCGGACGGCTCGCGCGTGAACGTCATCATCCCACCCCTCTCCCTGGTCGGCCCCTGCATCAGCATCCGCAAGTTCGCGAAGATCGCCTACACCGCCGACGACTTGCTCCGCTTCGGTACCAGGACGCAGGAGATCGCCGAATTCCTGCGCGCCTGCGTGCTGGCCAGGCTGAACATCGTGGTCTCAGGCGGCACCTCCACCGGCAAGACCACGCTGTTGAACGTCCTCTCCGGCTTCCTGCCCGCCAAGGAGCGCATCATCACCATTGAGGACGCGGCGGAACTGCAACTGCGCCAACGCCACGTCGTCCGTCTGGAAGCCCGTCCCCCCAACGTGGAAGGAAAGGGGGAGATCAAGATCCGGCAATTGGTCATCAACGCGCTGCGCATGCGGCCGGATCGCATCGTCGTGGGCGAGGTGCGCGGCGGCGAGGCCCTGGACATGCTGCAAGCCATGAACACGGGACACGACGGCTCGCTCACGACCGCCCACTCCAACAGCCCACGGGACACCCTACACCGCATTGAGACGATGGCCCTGATGGCCGGCATGGACCTGCCGCTGCGCGCCGTGCGAGAGCAGATCGCCTCCGCCTTTGATCTGATCGTTCACCTGGACCGCCTGGCCGACGGAAGCCGCAAGATCGTCCAGATCTCCGAGGTCCAGGGAATGGAAGGCGACGTGATCGTGATGCAAGACATCTTCCGCTTCGTGCAAACGGGCGTCAAAGATGGACGGGTGCAAGGGTACTTCACGGCCACCGGGGTGCGGCCGAAGTTCATGGACAAGGTGGAGGCGGCCGGCATCTTCCTGTCGCCCACCTTGTTCGCGCCCGCCCGCAAAAGTGTCGGCAAGTGACGGCAAGGGAGAAACCGTATGACAGCGGATGTGAACAACATCGGGCAAAGTTCTTGGGCGGCGGAATCCATCGGGCCGGCCACGCTGGCGCAGGTGATGGAAGAGATGGAGCGTCGGGTGGCCAGGGGCGACCTGGCGCGCTTTCGCCCTTTGCCGACCGGCTTTGACCCCCTAGACGATGTGCTGAACGGCGGTTTGCATCAGGGCGAATTGATGGTTGTCGGCGGCCCGTTCGGCGTCGGTAAGACCATCTTCGCCTTGCAGGTGGCGCGCAACGTGGTGCACAGCGATGAAGGCAACGGCGCGATGTACGTCTGCTACGAGCACGATCGCGCCCATCTGATGTCGCGCCTCATGTGCCTGGAGAGCGCCGAGACGGGGAGCAAGGAAGATGCCCTGACCTTGCGCAGGCTCTCCGAATTGGCCCTGCACGCGAACGGCGTCGGCCTGATCACCCAATTGCGGCGCATGCCCCGCTACGCCGCCTTCCTGGAGAAGATGGCCTCCTACTCCCATCGCCTCGCGCTGGTGAAGGCGAGCGGCGACACCACCACCCTGGCCCAGATTCGCCAATGGGTCCAGGAGATGGCCTCTGCCGGGTATCAGCGTCTGTTCTTGGTGGTGGACTACCTGCAAAAGATCCCGGTGAACCTGACCGAACTCCAACCTGAAACGGAGGTAACGACCCATCTCACCCAAGGGCTGAAGGAGTTGGCGATGTCCTTGGGGATTTACGTGCTGGCCATCGCCGCGTCGGACAGGCCGGGGTTGAAGGCGAGGCGTATGCGCCTGTCGGACCTGCGAGGGAGTTCCGCGCTGCAATACGAGGCCGACATCGGCATCGTGCTCAACAACAAATACGCGATCGTCAGCCGCGAGCACATGATCTATAACCCGACCCAGGCGGAGGCGATGCGCAATTGGGTGGTCCTCAGCGTGGAGAAGAACCGCGCCGGCCGCAACGCGGTGGACATGGAGTTCGCCTTAGATGCTCCCCACTTCCGCATGGCGACATCCGGCGGCTTCGTGCGCGAGCGCCTGGTGGACGAAAAGGTCATCTTAGCCTAATCCACAAGCCGAGAGGAGCGAAGGGATCATGCACCGAACCCGCAGAACCATCGTCCTTGCCATTGCCCTGTTCCTGGCCACCCTGGTGGCCGTAAAGGCGGGGACGGTGATTGATCTGAACGATTACCCCAGCCCGGCGCGCCTCGTGATAGACGGGGGCGCGACACAAGATTACGCCGGCAGCGCGGTCGCGGCCGGCGATCTGAACGGCGACGGCGCGGCCGACATCATCATCGGCGCGCCGGATGCCGATCCAGGCGGACGGCTGAGCGCAGGGGAAGTATATGTGGTCTACGGCGGCGCGGGGGTTACAGGAAACATCTTCTTGGATGCGACCTTCACCGGGCCGCGCTTGCGCGGCAGGGCCAGCCTGGACAAATTCGGTGAAGCGCTGGCTGTGGGCGATTTCAACGGCGACGGCGTCGTAGACCTGGCCGTGGGCGCGTCTTGGGCCGATCCCTCCGGCCGGGCCGATGCGGGCGCGGCCTATCTGTTCTTCGGGAGGCAGGGGCCTTTCCCTTCCGTGGACCTGGCCAGCCAGCAGGCGCCTATCACCGTCCTGGGGGCGCAAGCGAGCGATCGGACGGGCGCGGCCCTCGCGCTAGGCGATCTGGATGGCGACGGTCTGGATGAACTGATCATCGGTGCGCGGCGCGCCAGCCCCTCCGGCCGCGCTTCGGCCGGACAAGTTTACGTGATCAGGGGGAGCCGCACCTTCAGCGGCACGGTGGACCTGGCGACGGCCGCGAACGTCATCGTGATCAAAGGGGCGGCAGCCGGCGAGGAGTTCGGCACCTCGCTGGCGACGGGCGACGCGGATCGGGACGGGAAGGATGACCTGCTGGTAGGCGCCCAATACGCGTCTCCCTCGTCGCGCGCCAGGGCCGGCGCGGTGTACCTCATCAGGGGGCGAAGCCCTTTGACCAACATAGACCTGGCGAGCCAGGCAGCCGATGTGAAGGTCCTCGGCGCGGCGGCCTACGACACCCTGGGCATCGCCGTGGCGATGGGAGACCTCAACGGCGACGGCAGCGCCGATTTGATCCTGGGCGCGACCGGCCGGCAGACCAGCCGCGGCGCCGCCTACGGCCTCCTATGGGGAAGCCTTCCCTCTACGGTGGACCTGGCGACGCAGACGCCCTGGGCCGTCCTGGAGGGAAGCAACTCCTTTGACGAACTCGGGGTGGCGGTAGAGGCGAAGGACCTGGACGGGGACGGGGCCGCCGACCTCCTTGCCGGCGCCCATCGCGCGGACCCACCCGGCCGCGATAACGCGGGCATTCTCTTCGGGTTGGCGGGCGCGCGGGGGATGGGCGTGAATGTGCTCGCCGCCGTCCCCGACCTGGAAATCTACGGGGCCAACCCCGGCGATCGCACGGCGGCCGCCTTCGCCGTGGCCGATGTTACAAAGGATGCGAAGTTGGATTTGGTGATCGGCGCTCCCAGGGCGGATTCGTTCTTGGGGGACTATGCGGGGCGAATTTACTTAGTGGCAGGCCCCTTCCCTTTGCGCCCGACGCCGACGCCCACGCGAACCCCGACGCGCACGCCCACCCCCAAGCCTAAGCCTTTCTACCTGCCGTTGCTGCTCAAGAAGACCGTGTAGGCCGGTCGCGAGGGGGTAGGCCACCGGGCAGAGAAAGAGTTCAGGGCACGTCGGTGCTCGGGCCAAAGGTTGAGCGATGGGAGAGGGCGTATGGCCAAACTCCTCGTTGCCGACGGTTGGGCTGCACCGGACTCTTTGGCCCTGCATCTGCGTGAGGCCTTGCCGGACGAGTACATCGTCGTGGCCGATCCCATCGTGCACCGGCAGGCCTTCAAGGCCATCGTGGTGGGGCCGCAAGGGCTTTTCGTGTTGCACGCCAAGGAGTGGGAAGGCGAGATCCATCCCTCGCGGAACGCTCCCTGGCGAGCACGCCTCCCTTCGGGCTTGGAGGTGCGTCACCCTAACCCCGCGGACGACGTGCGCCGCGCCACCGATGCCTTGCGCGCCTTCCTGCAAGATGAGTTCCCGAAACTGCGTCCTCGGATACACCATCTCCTGGTGTTGAGCAAGCCGGACGCGAGGTTGAACGCCCGCGAACCAACGGAGCCACCGGCCATGAGCAAAGAGAACATAGCCGACGCGATCGCCTCTGCGGAAATGCCTTCTCAAGGGGCCCTGCTGGATGAGCGCACGCGCGAGGCCCTGGCCCAAGCCTTGCAGGAACGTCAACTGACGGCCTCGGAGCGGGCACAGGAACCTTTCGTCTTCCGTTCCGGCGGCCTCCTAGGGAGCGGCCAGAAAGCCTGGACCCTGCGCGAGGTCGTTCGCCACATGGATCGGCACCCGGCGGACGGCATCTACCACCTACGGAACGGCACCTTAGCCCGCTGGTTGGCCGATCAGGGGGCGGATCACCTGGCTGCCCTGGCCCGCGAGGTGGTGCGTCAACGTGAGACCGATCCCCGCATCCCCCTGGAAACCTTTCTGATCGGGACGGGGCTGGTGCCGCGCCCGCGCTTGGTCGTTCGTCCTAAGCGGCTCAACCTCGGCCATGTCCTGATCGGCCAGAGCGCCAAACACACGCTGCGCATACAGAAGGGCCGCGGGCGAGGCTACCTCTTCGGCAACCTGCGAACGAGCGATCCGTGGCTGCGCGTCGTGCCCAGCACGTTCAGCGGCCGGCCTCTCAACGCCGTCGTTACCGTGAGCACCGATACGCTCCTCATCAGCCAAGACCCTCAGCAAGCGGAGATCTACATTGATTCCAGCGCGTCCAGGGAGCCGGTGTCGGTGCCGGTGCGATTCCGGGTTGTGGGCATGCCCTCGCCGCTGAACCGTTACCTCTGTCGGCCGCTGGCAGGCTTCGTCTCCGCAGGGCTCATGGGCGCGGGCGTAGGCTGGCTGCTGGCTTCCTCTGGGCTCGGCACGCCCCGCTGGTTAGAGAACCTCTTGGGGCCCTCGCTCTCTCCCACTGGGGCATGGATGCTCCTGATCGGTTTCTTTTGGGCAGCCTTGGGCTGGGTGCGTGGCTTCTTCCAGAACTTAGCCTGGCCCGTTACGTACGCGACTCAGCGCTGGCTCTTCCGCACCCTGACCTGGGGCGTCGCGTTGACGCTTCTGGTCTCGGTAACCCTCTGGTCTTGGCAGCAACCCTACTCCGGCCTGGAGCTCGGCATCTCCGAGGCCGCCCGCACGATCGCGAGCCTCTTTGCCTTGGCCTTCGCCATCGTGCCTGCCGTGCTGAGCGAGATATGGGCTGCCCGCCCCGCGCCAGATCACGTTACCGACGTGGCCATGCAGCGTCCTACGTTGCGGCCTGTGCTGTTGGTGGCGCTGGGGATCATCCTCGGCTTCGTCATCATGGCGGGCGCGCGCGTCGTCGGCCCGTCTTGGCAGCGGTTGGACGCCGCCCGCACCGTCACCCGGGTAGAGGAATGGCTGGGGGAGCGGTGGAGCCGCTTGGAAACCGATGTCAACGGCTTCATTGATCAACTCTATCTGCGCCGCTACGATCGCCGTGCCCCCGCGCCGACGCGCTCCCCCTCCCCCACGCCCTCGTCGCCGACCCCTGCCGTCACCCCGCCGCACAAGCCCTGAGAAACACAGAGGCCGCCGCGCGGCGGCCTCTGTGGGCATGCTACTTCTGAGGCTATAGCCCGAGGGCGTCAATGGCGTCGTTGTCGGGAAGGATGCGGAACTCCAGCGCGAAGTCGCGTTGCTCGCCCGGCTCCAGGTATTGCAACGTGCCGTGTTCCCGCTCCCAGACGCGCCCTTCTACATGGCAGTTCCCCGGCTCCAGGCCCATCACGTAATCGCTCACGCCGAACTGCTTCCAGTGGGTCAGGAACGGCAGTTCCGCCTGACGGTAACGCATCACCAGCCCCAGCCCCTGGCCCTGGTTGAAGTGGCGGTTGGCGATCGCGAGGGTCACCCAGCCATCGGCGTCGGCCACCATGTCGTGGTAGAAGACCTGCGCCTCCCACCGCGCGTCGGGCGCCTGGATCAGGGCGACCTCGGCCAGGCCCGGCTCCGCGGCCTTATCCCTGGCGACGACGCGATGCGGCTTCCAAAGGATGCGCGCGCCTTCGGCCAGGAGCGGATGGCCGAAATTGCAGTGATACAGGATCATGAACGGGCTTCGCCGACCGCCCATGTTCTCCACCCGGTCGCGGATGTGAATCACCGCCTCGCCCAGACGGCCGGAGATGCGGCGTCGCAGGCGCAGGTTCTCGCCGTACAAGACGGCTTGGCGCACCTCGCCTTCCACCCAGAACTCGTACTCATCGCCTTGCCATTCGCCGCCGAGGCAGACGTTGACGGCCGGCAGGTTGGAGATGCGCCCGTGAATCCCCAGGGCCTCGCCCGCGTCCTCCGTCGGGTTCCCCACTTGCGTCAGCCCGCAGGTGGTCAAAAGCCCCCCTCCGAAGGTGCGAATCCACCCTTGTCCTTCCGGTTCGTAGTAGTATGGCGCGGCCCAACCACCGGGCGACAGGTAGGTGAGTGGGATGCCGTTGTAGGTCACCAGGCCCAGGTCCAGGGCGCGATCAACGAGCACTTGATAGTCCAGCCCGGAGCCGGTGCGCACATGGGCGATGCGCAAGCCATGGGCGCGTCCATCGGTCAACGCGCCCCACTGCGCCCCTCCGACCTGCGATACGTCGCCGACGTAGGCCAAAAGTTCCGCGCGCGTGTAGGTTTTGCCGTACAAGGTTGCCATGTTTTTCCTCCGAGGTGCAGGTTAAGAATGGGCATCGGCGGGGCCGCGCCAGACTTCGCCGACGGCATCGTACCGCCAGCCGGGCGTGGTAACCGTCAACGGGTTCTTAGCCCAGCCGGCGCGGATGCGCGCGAGGGTCTCCTCCCAAGAGCGAATGCCGCTGACCGCATCCCATGCTTCCACGTTGTGCGCGCCGACCGCGCACGCGATTTTCAGGGTCTCTTCAATGGAACAGCCGCGCAGGACGGCGGCCAAGAAGCCGGCGATCGCGGCGTCGCCGGCGCCGACTGCACTGGCGACCTTGACGTGGAAACTCGGCTCCCAGAGTTCCCGCAAGGCCCAGTTGGCGATATCCGCAGGCCGGCCGCGGCCGCTGCGCTCCAGCCGCTCCCGATCCGCCGTGCGCAGGTAGAAGCCGCGATGGCCGCATTTGATGCCGACGACGGCCGCGCCCATGCCGAGGAGTTGTTCGGCCATGGCAGAGAGGAGGTCCGCGTCCATGAGGTCTAACAGGTCGCGCCCCTTCGCCTCGGCAGAGAGCGCGTTGAAACGGTCGCGATGGAGCATGAACAAGAGCTCCTCGGCGCTGGGCAAGAAATAATCCACGTGCGGGAGCGTCCGCGCCAGGATCGCTACCCAATCCACCTTCCCGCTCGGCGACTCCGGATCAGGCATAGACATATCCAGGCTCGTGGTAACCCCTCGCGCCTTCGCCTGGCTGAAGATGGCGGCCATCTGCTCGCCGCCGTTCCGATAGAGGTTGTGCATCAAGGGCGGATAGCCCAGATGAAAGATTCGCGCGCCTTCCAACATCTCAAAGCGCACGTCGTTGAGGCCGAAGGTGTCGTTGGCGCCTCGGCAATGAAAGAACATCCGGTCAATGCCGGGTGGCGAGACCACCAAGGTGTAAGAGGTGGTCTCCTGGGGCATGATGACCATCCCCTTGTCCAACCCCTCGGCGGCCAGGTAGCGGATCAAAGCCTGCCCGAAGAGGTCGCTTCCGATCTTCCCTTGCAAACAGACGCGGATGCCCAGCCGATGCAGCCCCTGGCCCGTATTAGAGACCGGGCCCCCTGTCGCCACCGCCGCGGGGCCGATCTCCACGATCCGGCCTGGGACGAAGAGGCTCTCCACATCCCAATCCCTCTGGCCGAAAACGGGGATCACGTCCAGGCACACCGCGCCCGCGACGACCACATCACAGACCTTTACCTGCGTCAAGGTGGCGTTGACCTGTGCTCCCTGTCCGTTCATGCCTCCCACTCCGGTAAAGTAGCCAACTGGTCATACGATGGGGTAGCCTGCTGGAGCAGATGCCCGTAGAAGGTGACGTAGGCCTGGTAAAACTCATGGCGCCGGGGGTCCGGCTCCACCCGCTCCGTCTCCTGCACGAAACGGCGCGCCGTCCGCGCCATGTCGTCGTACAAACCGACCGCCTTCCCGGCGATGATCGCATCGCCCAACACCGACAGGTCCACCCGACTGAGCCTCACGTAAGGAAGCCCCATTACGTCGGCTTTGATCTGGTTCCACAGGGGACTGTTGGCGCCGCCGCCGTAGACGTACACCTTCTCCACCGGCACATCGGGATAGGCGGCCCGCATGGCCCTGTAAGAGAGATGCAGATCGTAGGCGATGGCCTCCAGGATCGCGCGGTAAAAGTGTTCCCGCCGGTGGGCCCAAGAGAAGCCGATCCACATCCCGCGAAAGTTGGTGTTCAGCGGACAGGCGCGCCCTCCCAAATGCGGGATGAAGATCACCTTCTCGGAGCCGGGGGGCAGGCCCTTGGCCTTCTCCTCCAGGACGGCGTAGGCGTCCTTGCCTTCCTTTCTGCCTTCCACCTCGTCGGCGTAGCCGAAGGTCTGCTGAAACCAGGAGTGGCTCAGCCCGCCGCCGATGATGAACACCGCAGGGTACCACAGGCCGGGGATGGCGGACGGGATGATCTCCACCATCTTGTTCTGCATGTCGGGAGTGAAGCGGTCGGCGCACATGAAGAAGACGGGGTAAGTGCCGGCCACATCCGCCAGCATCCCGCGCTCTATGACGCCTGCCCCTACTAGCCCGGCCATCTGGTCGCCCGCGCCGGCGGCTATGGGGGTTCCGGCCAGAAGCCCCGCTGCGCGCGCGGCCTCTTCGGTGACGCGCCCGATGATGTCGGTCGGCTGCACGATGCGGGGGAGTTTCTCCACCGGTATCTCCAGCGCCTCGCACAGTTCCTCGGACCACCGGTAGTGAACCGAGTCGGCCAGGCCGGTCGCCCAGAGGTAGGTGAAATCTATGAATGCCTCGTCGCCTTTGAGGCCGGCCATCTTCCCCAAGACGTAGTCGCCGATGATGGCGAACTTGTGGCAACGCCGATAAACGTCCGGCATCTCGGCGCGAATCCACATGATCTTAGGCCCGACGGTGGGATGCCCCGTGCCGTTCTTTTGGCGGATGAGGTCGCCGCAACGTCGCATGGCCTCGTTCAGGTAAGGAGCATAGCGTTGATCCAGCGTCGTTGTGTAGGGGGTTACCGCCTCGCCTTCCCGGTCAATCCCCAACGTGCCGGAGATCATGCCGTCCAAGGTCAAGGCAGCCACCTCTCTGGGGTTGATGCCGCTCCGCTGCACCAGTTCGCGGATCGCCGTCAGGGTCGCCTTGTACAGGGCCGGCGGATCGTACTCGGCGACGCCCGGGCGCGGCTGATGGGGGCGGATGTCCTGAGAGTAGTCGGCCAGGGCTCGGCCCTCGTCGTCAAAGAGGGCCGCCTTGGCGTTGCTGGAGCCAAGGTCAACGCCGATGAGGTAGGTTGCCATATCTTCCTGCTCCCTCCGCGCCGCCTAGAAGGCGGAGATCAGGCCGTTGCAGCCTTTTTCGCCGGCTGCAACTTATCCATGTCCAAGGGATAGACACCGCATTCGCGGATCACCTTGAGCATCGCCAGGTAGTATTCCGGCTGAACGCCGGAGTGGATGGAGTTGCTGGACGAGCAAGCGTAGCCGCCGCCCGGGCCGGCGATGCGGATGCAATTTTTGGTCGCCTCTATCACATCCTCTTCAGGGCCTTCCACCAGGAGATAGGCGCAATCCACGTTCCCCTTGATGGCTATCCGCCCTCCCCACCGCTGTTTCACCGTCGCCAGGTCCATCTTCGCCAAGGGATCAATGGGGTCAATCCCGTCAATCCCCGCGTCCACCAGCAGGTCCATGACGCTCATGATGTTGCCGTCGGTGTGCTTCCAGTAGTACAGCCCGCAATCGTGGATGGCCTTGACGAAGCGGCGAAAGTGGGGCATGAAGAGCGACTCCCACAGTTGCGGCGAGATCATCGTGTTGCGGTTGTCGGCGATGTCGTCGCCCGATTGCACCACTTCCGCCCCCAGTTCCGCAGCGATCTGGACGATCTGGATGCTCTGGTTGACGCACTTCTCCACCAGCGCGTTGACCAGGTCGGGGCGCTCCATGCAATCCACGAAGAGTTGCACGTAGCCCAAGAGGTCGCGGGGGTTAGACCAGACGTCGCGCACCTGCACGAAGATGGCCTTCTTCCCTTTGAACCGCTTGATCCGCCGCTTCATTGTCTCAAAGCGGTGGGGCGCGTAAGGGTCCGGCGGCTGCCACTTCTCCAGGTCCGACCAATCCTTAATGGGCGCGAACTCGTCTATGGCCATCGCGTAGGCCTCGTGGCCTTTCATACGCGTGACTCCCCACTCGTCAATCAGCAGATCATCGCCGATGGGCTTCTTGAGATAATCGGGGCCGCACATCACGGCATCCAGATCAAACATCTCAATGAAGTCTTCGTAGGTGCCGCCTCCCGTCATCGTCTTGATGAAGTCGGGGTCTATGTCCCACTCAAAGGTAGGGATGCGGTCCGGCTCCTGCCGCCTTAGGACCGTCAAGACCCGCTCGCGCGAGGTCATCTCAGAAAAGGCCATGGTGGCAACCTCCCCTATCCAATAACTTCCTTCGGGCGTGGGGTCTCCAGGCCGGCCAAGGCGCGCACCTCCTCTACGTAGGCCACCAAGTTCGCCATCGGCACATCCCACAGGATGGTGTGGGTAGATTGCAGGATGTAGCCTCCTCCCTTGCCCAGCGTAGCCGCCCGCTCGCGAACCTCCGCGCGCACCTCATCCGGCGTGCCGAAAGGAAGGGTCTTTTCCACGTCTATGCCGCCGTAGAAGGTGACGCGGTCGCCGAAGCGCCGTTTCATCTCCAGGGGATCCATGACGGCAGGCTCCAGAGGGTTGAAGACATCCAGGCCGATCTCTAGCAGGTCGGGGAAGATCTCTAGGATGTTGCCGTCGGAGTGCTGGCCGACGTAGACGCCGGCATCGTGGCATTTGCGGTACATGATGGCCAGGCGAGGCTTGATGAACCGCCGCCACATCTCGGGGCTGAACATCAGGCCCGTCTTCGCGCCCCAATCGTCGGCGAAGTAGAAGCCGTCCACGCCGATGGCCAATTGTTGCTCAATGATCGGGAGGTTCCACTCGTACAGGATGCGATCCAACAGTTCGTCCACGAACTCGGGCCTGTCCACCATGTCCACGAAGAGTTCGGCCATGCCACGGATGCTCCAGGCGCGCTCAAAGAGGGCCATGCCCAGTTTGCCGAAGATGAAAGCCTTGCCGCGCCACTGCTCGGCCAGCGCCCTGGCTTGGTCAAAGCGCCCCTCGCGATAAGGGTCGGGCATGACGTACTGGTCCAGCAGCCGGTAATCCTCGGCCAGGGGGTAGGCGACGGAATGGGGCATGCCAGAGGCGCGATCCCAGACGCAGCCGAACTCGTCGGTGTGTAGGTTGCTGGCTTCGTCCAGGTTGGTATGAACAGGGCCGCCGCTGGGCGTCAGGCGCACTTCTTGGATCTCCTTGGCCCAGGGGTTGTAATTGAAGTCGGAGCCGATCTTGACGATGTGGTTGCCGATGAAGTCTGCCACCTCCACGCTGTCGCGCAGGCCGTAGTAGTCCTGCAGTTTCTTGTAAACGACGGGGATCGCGTGGAAGTTGTACGGGACAAAGTCGGTTTCCTCGTGCCGAATCGCCTTCAGGACCCGCTCGCGCCGGCCCGATGGTTTGCCATACGACCAGATATCCATATCAACGGTCCTCCTCATTCACGCATTCAAGGGTCAACTCCTTGCGCCGAGGCGACGACGCAGCGCAGCCAGGCTCAGGCCCTGGCCTTTGAGAGACATGTCCAGGATCACCGCGAAGATCAGCACCAGGCCTTGCAGGACATACTGGTAAAAGGTGTGCACCTGCAAGAGGTTGAGCCCGTTGTTCAGGACGCCGACGATCAACGCGCCCACCAAGGTCCCGAATACCGTCCCCTCGCCGCCCGCAAGGCTGGTGCCACCTAGGATCACCGCGACGATCACGTCAAACTCAAAGCCGAAACCCGCGTCGGGCTGCCCCGACGCCAACCGAGAAGCCATGATCACGCCCGCGATGCCCGCCGTCGTTCCCCCGAGGACGTAAAGGATGAATTGAACTAGGCCAACGTTAATGCCGGAGAGGCGTGCCGTCTCTTTGTTGCCGCCGATGGCATAGGTGTATTTGCCGAGGAGGGTGTGATGCAACAAGACGTAAAAGATCACGAAGACGACCGCCATGACGATCACCGGGGTAGGAATAGGGCCAACATAACTGCGCCCTGGCAAGCGGAATTCCGGAGGAAGCCCCGCTACCACCGCGCGGCCCCCGCTGATCAGGAAAGCCAAACCGCGGGCGATGTTCATCGTGCCCAGCGTGGCGATGACGGGCGTGATGCGCGTGCCGACGACGAGGGTACCGTTGATGAGGCCGATCAAGGTGCCGGAAAGGACCCCCAAAAGGATGGCAATAGGAAGCGAGACACCTTGGGTAGCCAGTTTCGCCGCCACGACGCCGGAGAGCGCCAAAACGCCTCCCACGGAGATATCCAGCCCACCGCTGATCATGATCAGCGTGGCCGCGCTGGCCGCGATGACGGTCATCGCCACCTGACGTAGGACGTTGGTCAGGTTCGCAACCTTCAGGAAGTTCGGAGATAGGATGGACATCACTGCGCAAAGGCCCAGGAGGATGAACAGGATGACCAAGCGCTGAAACGTCTCCGCGCTGAACCGCACCCGCGCGCCCGCAACCGGTTGTTGCCTCTGCGCGATCTGCTCTGTGGTAGCCATGAATCATCCCTCTCTATGCGCCGCTTGGGTGATGGGACCGGCGCGCGTGGGGTCGTCCTCACCGCCGCCTGTCGCATAATACATGATGCGCTCCTGCGTTGCCTCCGCGCGCGGTAAGCGCGCCACCACCCGCCCACGGTGCATCACCAGGATCGTGTCGCTCATGCCCAGGATTTCCTCTAGTTCGGAGGAGAACATGAGGATCGCATGTCCTTGGCGAGCCAAGTCGTCCATCAGAGCAAACATTTCAGCCTTCGCGCCCACATCAATCCCTCGCGTCGGCTCGTCCATCAACAAGATCTTGGAGTTCGTCGCCAACCATTTGGCTACGACGGTCTTCTGCTGGTTCCCGCCCGATAGGTTGCGCACCTTCTGCCATAGCGAGGGCGTCTTGATGCGCAGGCTGTTCACGAACCGTTCTGCCAGGCGCGTGTCGCGTTTGCGGCTGATCAAGCCCAAGGTGCTGACGAGATGGGGGGCCGCCATGCTGATGTTCTCCCGCACGCTCAACCCCCCTACAATCCCCTCGGTTCGGCGTTCCTCAGGCACAAGGCCGATGCCATGCCGAATGGCCACGCGCGGGCTGTTGATGCGGACCGCGCGACCGTTGACCAGGATTTGACCTGCATCCGGCCGGACAACGCCGAAGATCAGCCGCGCCAATTCCGTCCGCCCCGCGCCGACCAGGCCGGCCACCCCTACGATCTCCCCTTCTCGCACCGTGAAAGAGATGTCCTTTAAGCGGTTGCCCCAAGACACGTTTTTGACGATCAAAACCTCTTTGCCTAACGCGCGCTGAGAGCGAGGAAACGTCTCCTGCAGGTTGCGTCCCACCATCAGTTTAACCAGTTGTTCGCGGGTGACCTCGGGCACGTTCAAGGTGGCGATGTGTCGCCCATCCCGCAGCACCGTCACCCGATCGCCGATCTCAAAGATCTCTGCGAGGCGATGCGAGATGTAAATGATCGTTACCCCCCGCCGTTTGAGAACCCGGATGATCTCAAACAGCCTCGCCAGTTCATGCTCCGTCAGCGGCGCGGAAGGTTCATCCATGACGATGATGGAGGCATCATAGGAGAGGGCGCGCGCGATCTCCACCATTTGCTTCTCCGCCACGCTGAGCTCGCCCACTCGCCGACGGGGATCTAAATTTACCCCCAAAGGTTCCAGATGGGCGCGCGCGAAGGCCTCTTCCTTGCGGCGCAGCCAGCCCACCCGCTCGCGCTCCCTGCCCAACGAGATGTTGTCCGCTACCGTCAGTTGGTTCACCACGTTGAGTTCTTGGAAGATGAAACTCAGGCCCAACTGCTGCGCCTGGTGGGGATTAGCGATGGTAACCGGCTGGCCGTTCAGGATGATCTGGCCGCTATCGGCCTGGATGGCCCCTGCCAGGATTTTGATCAGGGTAGACTTGCCGGCACCGTTTTCACCGACAAGGCAGTGTACCTCGCCGCGCTGCACCGTGAACGTCACGTCGTTCAAGGCCACCACGCCGGGGTAAGTCTTCGTGACGTGCCGCATCTCCAGAATAGGTTGAGGATTCTCTGGCATAGGCGGTCCTTCACCATGGTCTGGGAGGGTAGCCCCCTAGGGGGGGCTACCCTCGCGGGTGCCGCTCACTTCGCGTACTGGTTGAGATCAACGGTGGAGAAGTATTGCTCCTTCAAGAACTGGTTGAGGGCGTTGACATCGTCAGGGGTGAGGACGACGGCAGGGATGCGTACCTCGGTATCCTCGGCCATCGGCCGCTTGCCCTGGATCGTCTCAATGAGGGTATCAATGGTGCCCCGGGCCAACTCCCGCGGCCGATTGGCCACCGCCAGCTTCAGGGCGCTTTGGGAGTTGACCATCTCAATCAATTCGGGCTCGGAGCCGTCATGAGAGACAAGGAACACCTTGTCAATGGTGCCCTTGCCGGCACCCTGTAAGGCAGCCAGTGCCCCTAGAGCGGAGTCGCCGTTGCCACCATAGATCACGTTCACGTCGGGATGGGCCTGCAGAA
>DAOTYP010000148.1:0-3593 GCA_034434975.1 Anaerolineae bacterium
GCGGCCGAGAACTCAATGTCGCGGATGTGGTAGCCGCCTAGGTTCACATGCATCAGCCCAGGGACGAACTGATCTTCCCTGGCCTCTCGGTAGTAGTGAACGCCCTGCACCAGCGCGCTGGCGCAGTTCCCTACACCGATGATGGCAACGCGAACTTTCTTAGTCAAGGTGGGCCTCCTCATCAATGAGATTTTGTTTTTCGGTTTAGAAAGCGATGGAGCCCAGCGCTTTCAGTTGCGCCAGATGCAACGCTCGCCTCGCCTAGGTCGCCCGCAACGGCGGCATGCCCAGCCCCAGCCGCGCTTCCCGAATCCGCTCTCGAAGCCTCACGATCTCCGCTGCCATTCTAGGCTCCCGCTCCGCTCCCAAAAGCCGCAATTGGCGTTTCTTAAAAGCCAGTTCCGTCGCCAGGTCATGCAAATGCCCCAAGCGCCTTCCCCGCGCGCCGGCAAACCACTGGCGCATCCGCCGCCCATACGACGAGGCGGCGGCGTATTCCTCTCGGCTCAGCGTAACGCCTACCTCATCGGCCAACTCGGCAATGATCCACTCCCTCTCCCGCTGCCATGCCAGAAGGGCGATCACAACGATTAAAAGCACGCCTCCCCCATCGCTGGCCACACTCACGAAAAAGGCAAGGAAGTTCGCCTGGGCAAGCGAGGCGCCGAGGTTATGGACCGCGTGGAAGGCTATAGAGATAGCCCACGCCAGCAAGACCAGGCCCCAGCGTCCCCACCGGTGACGGCTCAGGCGGGCCAGGCCCAAGCCAGCGCCGGTGATGGCCGTGAAGAAGGCGTGATTCAGGCCGAAGAGAACGGCCCGCAAGAAGATAACGATCGTCAAACTCCCCAAGCCCCCCTCAGCAAGAGCGCCCATGTAGTACAAAAGGTTCTCGGTCATGGCGAAACCGAAGCCGATCAATGCCCCGTAGATGATCCCATCCAACACGCCGTCAAATTCCCGCCGCAGGACAAAGAAGAGGAACAGGAGCGCCAGGCCTTTGACCCCTTCTTCCACCACCGGAGCCACCGCGCTCGCTTCTACGACCTCCGAGATCAAACCGCCCCGCCACGGCCTCAGCGGGATGCCCAATATCCCCTCCGCCAGAACCGACAGGACAACCGCCGGCACCGCGCCCCACCAAAACGTAACGATCGCCAAGCCTAACGGCTCGCGCTCATAGCGATCGCACCACCAGACCAAGAGCGACCATGACAAGGCAGGCGCCACCGCTGCGAACAACGCCAAAGCCACGCCGACGGCAAGGATCATGACCTACCCGTACCCAGCGCGGGCCCCGCGCTTCCAAACCTTAGCCCAGGTGCTGGCCCAGTGGACCCAAGGTGGGCTTAAGCGTCCGACCACCTTGGCTTGAGCCAGGCTGGCACGCATCTCCTCTGCATTGGTGAACGGGGGGAGTTCCACATAAGCCATGCCGACTTCCCCCGGCGTATGCGCATCGCTGCCGGCGGTCGCCAGTTTGCCGTACTTCCTCGCGATGGCGGCTGCCCAGGCGTTATCCGCCGCAAGCAGGCAGCGCGCATTCCAGACCTCTACAGCATCTACCTGCTCTATGATCGTCAGCAAGGTCTTCTCGCCAACGGCCGAGCGTCGCCAACGATCGCGCGGATGCGATACGCTGATTACCGCGCCCTGTGCGCGCAGCCGGGCAATGGCCTCCTGAAGGGATAAACCCCGTGGCACCTCTTCCGTAACGAAGTAGGCGATCAGCTCGCCCGCGTCGGTTTGAATCTCCTCACCCACAATCACGAGATCGGGCGCCAGAGCGAACGCCGCCAGCGCTCCACGCAGGCTGTTGTGCTCTGTGATGGCGACCTTGTCCAGCCCTCGACGGCGAGCCGCCTCTAGCACGGCCACGGGGTCGGCCAGGCTGTCGGATGAATAACGGGTGTGGCAATGGAGGTCAACCTTCCACATCCGCTAGGGTTTCCCGTTGCGCCCACGCCACCAGAGAAGCCCGCCCACCAGCGCCAGCCCGCCGGCCAACGCGCTGGCCGCGATCGCGGTCGTGCGCGGCTCAATGCCCGGCATCACCACCTTGCCATCGCCGTACTGCTGGAAAAGACGCCCCCACTTCGTATCCAGCGCCGCGCGGACCCGCGGCCTGCCGACAAAGGGATACCAATAGACGTTGTGATAAAAGTTGCTGGCAAAGTACGACCAAGGAACCAGTGGCGAGCGGAGCAGCAAGTTCTCAAACGGCTTGAGCCACCCGTGATAGATCAGTTTTTGGCCTTTGCTGGCGAAGGTATCCTCCTGGACGAAACCCCAGGACTCTTCGGCTAACTCCGGCTGGCCGACGATCTCTATCTCCTTAGGATCCCCCACGCCTAGGCCCATCTCGTGCGCAATGCGGATGAAGGGAATGCTCAGCGGGTCAAACCCCTGGATCTTTGCGGAGATCGCATCAATCGCAACCTGGTCAGCAGACGCCAGGATCACATCTTTTTCATGCCAGCGCATGGCGCGAGGGCCAGGACCGTCGCCCGCGAAGGTCCCGTCCATCACCGCGAAAAGCCCGGTATGGATCTCATGTTGGATGCTGAGAAGGTCCACCAACGTCTCATGGATGACGCCGTGCGTCCAATGGCGCTTCTCCGTCAGAAGGCCACCGAAGGCATTCTTCATCGCGCCGGTGATGGTAGTGAAGACGTGGGTCTTAACCGTGGGCAACTGGATCATGTTACGCCCGACGAACATCTCGGGGATGAGGATCCCCTCAGGGAAGATCTTATCCAGCACCAACATCGGCGACTTCGGCTCATAGCGGAACCAGCGCACCTGCGGCTCGTACAAATGCACGTTGCGCACGCCATAAGCGTCCACGACCGCCTTGTGCTTATTATTGCGCTCACCCACGTAGGCATCCACCACGACGGTCTTGTTGTGCGCGCCGATCAGGTTGCGATAACCATCGGCCTGCAGGGTGCGAATCACGCCTTCCAGTTGCCAAGGGGCAGTAGAGCAGGCAGGATACCAGGTCTGCCAGGAGATGTTGATCTTGAGGATGGTGTCCTTGTCCTTGGGCAAGGCCTCCTCGTAGCCGGCCAGGTGCATCAGCCGGCTGTAATCTTCCAAAACTGTCTCCGGCCTGGTGCGCAGGATGGCGACCTTGCCCTTGCCGGGGAAATCCTTCGGGATCATACGACGCTCCTTGCCTTACGGTATGCGGGCCGATCTGCTTGCCTCTGCACCGGCGAACGTCCGCGCCAGTATAGCGCAAATGAGGGGGAAAGTGCAAATCGGGTGAGGTCATCCCCCAACCCTTGCGAGCCGCGATCACGCAACGCGATGCAGAATCGGTTCCCCCGCGAGCACCCTCCGCGCGTTCTGAAAGTAACCCTCCAATTCCAGCCGATAATCGCCCGTGTCGCCTCCCGCCGTGTGCGGCGTCAGGATGACGTTGGGCAGGTGCAGGAGCGGGTTGTCGGGCCACGGCGGCTCCCATTCGTAAGTGTCCAACGCCGCGCCGGCCAGTTTGCCTGCGGATAACGCTTCGGCCAACGCGGGCTCGTCCACCACGCCGCCGCTCCCGCAATGCACCAGGCAGGCCGTCGGCTTGAGTCGCGCCA
>DAOTYP010000149.1:0-1602 GCA_034434975.1 Anaerolineae bacterium
CCTGTGGGCCGAGGGCGCGGAGGTGCGCTATCACGATCCTTACGTGCCCCACTTCTCCGTCGGGCCGGATGTCTTCCTGCGAGAGGAGGTGGTGTTGAATTCGGCGCCGTTGACGGAGGAGGAACTGCGATGGAGCGATTGCGTGGTCATCGTCTCCGGCCACCGCGCGATAGACTACGGTTGGGTGGTGCGCCACGCGCCGCTCGTGGTGGATGCGCCTAACGCGGCGAGCAAGGTGCGTGAAGGTCGGGGGAAGATCTGGCGCGTCGGCGCGCCGCCGGGAACGTAAACCAGGCCTCTCAGAGGGCGTAGGGGGTGGCCTAGAACGACGTGAAACGAGAGGACGGCCTCATGGCTACGGAGTCGCGCGCGCTAGCAAAGCCTGCGCGCCGGTGGGGAACGCTTGGGAAGAGCCTAGGCGCGCTGCTGCTCGCCGTCGCCGTTACCGTTGGCATCATCCTCTCGCGAGGTTTGATCGGCCGCTTTGCCGTGTACGGCTACCCCGGCGTTTTCCTCATCAGCCTCCTCGGCAACGCGACGGTCATCGTCCCCGCGCCGGCCTACGCCATCGTCTTCGCCGTCGGCGGCGTCTTGAACCCGGTCCTCACCGGCCTCGTCGCCGGCCTGGGGGCATCGTTAGGCGAACTGACCGGTTACCTGGCCGGCACCAGCGGCCGCGCGGTCGTCACGCACCGCGCGACCTACGCGCGGATGGAGCCGCTCTTGCGTCGTTATGGCGTCTTCGCCATCGCCGCGCTGGCCCTGATCCCCAACCCCTTCTTTGACGTGGCCGGCATCCTCTCCGGCATGTTGCGCATCCCGGCCTGGCAGTTCGTCCTCGCGGCCTGGGTGGGGAAGAGCCTTCGTTTCATCATCCTGGCCTGGGGAGGGGCGACGTCGCTCCCCCTCATAGACAGGTTATTCTGATCCGCGTTGATATTTTAGGAGGTGACCGATGGAAAGACGAGAGATCGTAGCCCGTGCGATTGAGTTCCGCCAGCCGCCGCGGCTTCCCTTCTTCCAGCACGTGGTCCCCGATGTCCCCGACGATGTGTGCGACTGCTGGGAGATGGACCGAGGTAAGAAGGGCTGGTTTTTTGACAACCCGGTGGAGGACGATTGGGGTTGCGTGTGGACCCGCACGGAGCAGAAGAACATGGGACAGGTGGTCGGGCACCCGTTGGAGGACTGGTCCAGGCTGGCCACCTATCGCCCGCCGGACCCACGCGATCCCTTCTACTTTGAGCGGCTGGAAGGGGAGATGGCGGCGGCAGGAGATCGCTATGTGGTGGTGACCTGCCACTTCACGCTGCTGGAGCGGCTCCACATGCTTCACGGCTTCGCGCGCACCATGGAGGATTTCTACCTGGAGCCGGAGAAGATTGAGAAGGTCCTGGACATGATCTTGGAGTTCAAGTTGGCGCAGTTGGATGAACTGCATCGGCGCTTCGGCGATCGGGTGCACGGCATCTTCTTCACCGACGACTGGGGAACGCAACAACGTCCCTTCGTCAGGCCTCCCGTCTTTGAGCATTTCTTCCTGGAGCGGTACCGTCAATTGGTGCGGGCGGTACACGGCTACGGTTGGCATTTCATCCTGCA
>DAOTYP010000150.1:0-12298 GCA_034434975.1 Anaerolineae bacterium
TAGCCGTACAGCCCCCCCTTCGCAGATCGTCTCGGGAACGGGGTGAGGTGCACACGGGCACGTCATCGGCGCCGCCGGCCACGTGGATCACGGCAAAACCGCCTCGGCCTAAGCCACCACCGGCATCAATAGATCGGCTTTGCACGATCTCCGGCTTCGGTACCGTGGTCACCGGAACCCTTGCCGTGCATGGCCCCTTCTTCCGGACCTGGCCGAACCCCTCCGCCATAGCGCTTGGGGGATTTCTTCTTCAACATTAGTGCAACTACGCGCTGGGGCTGGTGGAGCACTTGGACGACTGCGAAGGCACCGGCGCGTGGGCGACGTCAGGATGTTGCGCTCAAGACCGCCTTTGTGACGCCGGTGAGACCCTATGGCATTTGACGAGGCCAAGATCTACGTGAAAGGGGGAGACGGCGGTAACGGCTGCGTCTCCTTCCGCCGCGAGAAGTTTGTCCCCTTGGGCGGCCCCAACGGCGGCAACGGCGGCAAGGGGGGCGACGTCTACCTCGTGGTGGACCCCCAATTAAATACCCTCATCTACTTCCGCCAGCACGTCCATTTTCGGGCCGGGCGAGGCGGGCACGGCCGCGGCAAGGAGCAAACCGGCGCGGCGGGCAAAGATTGCCTGATCTTCGTGCCGCCGGGAACGCTCGTGCGTGACGCAACCACCGGTGAGTTCCTGGGCGACCTGACGCGGCCGGGACAGCGCCTCCTGGTGGCGGCGGGGGGCCGCGGCGGGCGAGGCAACGCCGCGTTCGCCACCCCTACTTACCAGGCGCCGCGCCTGGCCGAGAAAGGCGAGCCGGGCCAGGAACGCTGGCTGACACTGGAACTTAAACTCATCGCCGACGTGGGCATCGTGGGCGTGCCCAACGCAGGCAAATCTACACTCCTTTCGGTCGTTACCGCGGCCCGACCCAAGATCGCCGACTATCCCTTCACTACGCTGGAGCCTAACCTCGGCGTGGCCCTGGTGGATGGCCGGGATTTCGTGATCGCCGACCTTCCCGGCCTCATTGAGGGGGCCCACACAGGCGCCGGCTTGGGCCACCGGTTCCTGCGCCACGCAGAACGCACCCGCCTGTTGATCCACCTTTTGAACGGGGCCAGCCCTGACCCCCTGGGCGACTGGCAGGCCATCAACCAAGAACTGGAATTGTTCAACCCCGCGTTGGCGCAGAAGCCGCAGATCGTAGCCCTGAACAAGATGGACCTGCCGGAAGCGCGCGCGATCTGGCCCGAGGTAGAACGGGCCATGCGGGCGCGCGGGCAAGAAGCGTTCGCCATCTCTGCCGTAACCGGCGAGGGCGTCACCGCGCTGATGCGGCGCGTGGCGGCGCGGCTGGCCGAGTTGCCGAAGCCAGAAGCCGAGGAAGAGGTTGTCGTCTTCCGGCCCGCCCCAGATGAGAAAGCCTTCACCATAGAGCGCGAAGACGGGACTTGGCGGGTCCGAGGGGCGCACATTGAACGCATCGCAGCCATGACCAACTGGGACTACTATGAGGCCGTGGCCCGCTTCCAGCGCATCCTAGAGGCGCTGGGCATCTCACAAGCGCTGGCAGCGGCCGGCATCAAAGACGGCGACATCGTGCGGATCGGCGCGACGGAACTGGTGTGGGGTGAGCAGCAGGAGATGGAATAGCGCTACTCATAGCGTAGCGCTTGGACCACCTCCAGCCGCGCAGCCTGCCGGGCCGGGATGATGGCCGCCAGCACACCGAAAAGGACGCCTACCGCCAGCGCCAACAGCACTCCGCCGGCCGGGAAGGCGTATTCCATCGGGAAGCCCGCCGCGCGGACGGCCTGCACCCCTAGATAACCCATGTACAGGCCCGTGAGCACACCGAAGGCCGTGCCGATGGCCGCCAGAATGATCGCCTCGGTCACGATGATCGTGCGCACTTGGCGGCGCGTCGCCCCGACCGCCCGCAGCATCCCGATCTCACGCGTGCGCTCTATCACCCCGATCGCCAGCGTATTGACCATCGCGATCAACGACGGCACCGCCAGGAAGATCCCCAGGGCAATCAAACCCACAAAGGCGGCATTGAAAATGCGCAGGTTCTCATCAATGTATTCCTGCCCGTTGATCAGGCGAAACTGCGGATAGGCCTTCAAGGTCTCCTTAAGGGCGCGCACCACGGCTTCCTTATCTGCCTGAGGAGCCAGGTTGATCTGCAGGAGTACATCTTCCTGGCGGTTGAAGTCCGCAGCGATGTTGGCATGCGAGATGTAGCCGGTAGCGATCTTCGCGTTCAGGTAATCGCCGGCGATCCCTACCACGCGATAAGCCTGGTACCCCGTGGGAGTGAGG
The DNA here is from genome assembly GCA_034434975.1 of Anaerolineae bacterium. Classification (GTDB taxonomy): domain Bacteria; phylum Chloroflexota; class Anaerolineae; order JADYZS01; family JADYZS01; genus JADYZS01. Next base: position 2,318 of record DAOTYP010000150.1, read on the forward strand.
AGCTGAACCTCGTTGCCCACCTTCGCTCCCACAGACGAGGCCAACACAGGGTTGAGAATGATGTTGCGCCCCTGGCCAAGAGCGGCATAGGCAGCGGCTTCGTCCCCTGCGGAGAAGGTCAGGCCGCTCACCTGCGGATAGGTGGCCGGGTCAATGCCCAACATGGAAACGGCCACGCCGTTGATCCGGCTCGGCGCGAAGCGCAAGGAACTCACCACCGCTACACCGTTGACGGCACGCAGTTTCTCGGCCAGTTCCGTCCCTGCCCCGACGTTGGTACCCCACAATGCCACCGAAGGCGGCAAGAGAATGTAGTCGCTTCCCAGGCTCTTGCGCATGACGCGCCCAAAGCCGATCTCCACACTGGAGATGACGGACGCAGCCATGACCAAGATCGCCATGCCGATCAAGGTTGTGCTGGCGGTGATGGCGGCACGGGTCGGCTGGCGAGATAAGTTGCCCTCTGCGAGTTGTGCCGTGCCGCTGCGGGCGAAAATGATCGTCGCCAATGCGCCAAATAGGTTCGCGATCGGATTGACCAAGGCCGGAGCGGCCAGGATCAGCCCCAGGATGAACAGGATACTGCCCAGCCCGATCAGGCCGACGTTGCGGGTGACGAGCGCAATGACAGCCAGGGCGATCATCGCCATCCCGCTCCAAAAGCCGACGCCGGCCATCCGCTTGAAGGAGACGGCTCCTACAGAGGGGCGTAACGCCTCCAGCGGCGTCACCCGGCTGGCGCTTATGGCCGGCAGAAGGCCCGCCAGCAAGGTCACGCCTACGCCCATGATGACGCTGCCGAAAAGCAAAAGCGGCGAGACAACCGGGGAGCCGAGCCTCGTGTGCACGAATTGCATCATGAGCGGGCCTACCAATGAGATCAACCCTGCACCGAACAGGTAACCCAACGCCAGGCCCAAGGCCGTGCCGACCAGCCCTTGGATCAGGCCCTCGCTGAGGATCACGCCGAAGATCGTGGCGCGGTTCGCGCCCAAGGCCCGCAACATGCCAATGTCTCGCCGCCGCTCGGCCACGATGGTGCGGAAGGTATTGAAGATGATGAACCCGCCCATCAGCAAGGCCAACACGCCCAGCAGGCTGAAGATCGCCTGGGCGATGCGCAGGTTCGTGAGCAACTCGGAATTAGAGGCCAGCGAACCGATTTGGTAAGCGTCGCCCAGCGTGCCGAGGATGGCGCGCTCGCTCTCGGCCCTGCGGGCTTTATCCAGCGTGTCGTAGTTGACCTCAATGGTGTTGATCTTGCCTGGCATCGCCAGCATGGCTTGCGCCTGCGGCAGCGTGACAAGGACCTCCTCGTTGCCGGGCAAGGCCCGCGCGGGCAGGATGCCGATCACCGTCAAAGTCGTTTCACCGTTGGCAGCGGGCAGGCGGAAGGTTCCACCTAGCCGGACGCCGAGGGCCTCCGCCAGGCTCGCGCTGATCACCGCTACGTTGGCATCACCCTCTTGAAGGAAACGCCCCTCCTGCACAGGATAGGTGTGCACGGTCATCGCTTGAGCCGGGTCTATCCCCACCAGCGCGAGGACACTCACAGCGTCGGGGGTGGTCGGATCGCGATCGTAATAATCGGCGGGCACGTTGATCGCGCGGTTCAGAAAGCCCGAAACGGCGCGCACGCCTTCAACAGCGGCGACCTTGCCGACTACGCTCACCTCAAAGGCGTCGGAAGTCTTCAAGGTGATGGTGGCGTCCACCTGTCCGGCGGCGGCCAGCACGTTCACCTGGAAGGCGCGCATGAAGGCTGGCAGCAAGGTGTTCATGCCGAAGATCACCAGCACGCCGAAAACGATGGCCAGGGTGGTTAGCGCGGTGCGCAGTTTGCGCCCGCTCAGATAGCGCAGCGCGAGGGTCAGTTGCACGTTCATATCGCCTCCATCTTCGCCATCACCCTTTTCGCCTCCTCGGTGCTGCTCCCGCTCAAGCGCGTCTCATCCACGACTTTCCCATCCTTCAAGAAAACGATGCGATCGGCATAGGCGGCGATGCGCGGATCATGAGTCACCATGAGAACGGTGCGGCCCCACTCGTCGGCGATTTTTCGGAGCAAGCCCGCGATCTCATCTCCAGCGCGCGTGTCCAGGTTCCCCGTCGGCTCATCGGCCAAGAGGAGCGCCGGGTCGGCCACCAGCGCGCGGGCAATGGCCACGCGCTGCTGTTGACCACCGGATAATTGATCGGGACGGTTCGCCAGCCGGTCGCCGAGGCCCATCTTCTTCAGCCAATCGGTCGCCCGTGCGCGCGCCGCGCCGGGCTTTACGCCGTCCAAGATCAGAGGGAGCGCGGCGTTCTCCACGGCATCCAACACCGGGATCAGGTTGTAGAACTGGAAGACGAAGCCGATGTGACGGCGGCGCAACTCGGTCAGTTGGGTGTCGTCCAGGCGTGAGAGGTCGCGCCCTTCCAAAAGCACGCGCCCTTCGGTCGGCCGATCTAGCCCGCCGATCAGGTGGAGCAAGGTGGATTTGCCGCACCCGCTAGGCCCCATCACCGCCACGAACTCGCCCGGATTCACCGTCAGATTGACGTGATCCAGGGCAATGACAGCGGTCTCGCCTTTGCCGTACACCTTCGTCAGATACTCCGTCTGCACAAGAGGCATAGGATTTCCCCTTTCTGCGGTGAAGGCTTTTCTCAATCCCTTTTCTTCTTGGGGCGACCGCGCGGCTTGGTGACAGGCTCCGGCAAGGGTTGCCGTTTCACCTCATCCAGGCGAGCCTCAATCATGTCCAGCCAACGCAGGTCGGCCTCCAAGTGCATCACGGCCTTATCCAGAAGCAGGATGCGCGCCAATTCCTTTTTCGGATCGGCCTGCTGGCGCTGAGTGGTGATCGCGTGCAACTCCCGATACAGCGCGGCGCGTTGGGTCCGAATCACCTTGCCCGGGTCGGCCTCTCCCGTCGCCAGGCTGAGCATCAGTTTCAGGAAGAATTCATCGCGCTGCTCGTATCGTTCAACGCCGCTGGTGAGCCACGACCGCAGTTCCGCCCGGCCTGCGGGGGTGATGGCGTAGATGCGCTTCTCCGGCCCGCTACTTTGATCTACTGCCTCCTCCTGTACCAGACCATCCTTCTCCAGACGGGCAAGGGTGGTGTAGATTTGGGCCGGCTTCACATCCCAGTTCTCCTCGCCTCCCATGATCGCTTGGAACGTGGCCCGCAGGTCGTAGCCGTGACGCGGACGTTGAGCCAGAAGCCCTAACAGAGCATTGCGCACCGACACGTGATCATCCTCTCCGCGAGTTCACAGCGAAAAATATACTACAAGTTACTAGATTTGTCAAGGGTGAGGAAATGAAGAACACCGGGCTACCCGGCAGCGCAAGCCGCCAGTCAGGGCGAACATCCACCTGCAAGCCATCAGACGGAGGTAAAGGAGGGACAGGTTGCCGCTTCAGCCGGAAGGCAGGATCGCTTGCGCCTCACGGCAGCCTGGTTCTACGTACTCCACCGGCCCATCGCGGCAGACGAGCCAGCCATCCCGCTCGCATGTGCCACAGATGCCCATCGCGCAGCGCATCTTGTTCTCCCAGCTCAATTGCGCGGGAAGGCCCTTTTCTCGACAGAACTGCGCCACTGCCTCCAGCATCGGCCCCGGCCCACAGGCATAGACCGCGTCTATCGGGCCGGCGGCCAGGGCCAGGGCCGCGCCATCGGTTACCAACCCGCGCAGGCCCGCGGAGCCGTCATCCGTCGTGAGGAGCACGCGACAGCCAAGGGACGCGAAGCGGTGAACGAAGAGGAGATCATCCGCCGTGCGCGCGCCGATCACCGCCACAACTTCACAGCCCCGCGCGAAGGCCGTGCGCGCCAGGTAGGCCATCGGCGCGACGCCGTAGCCGCCGCTCAGGCAAAGGATGCGTCGCCCGCGCACCGTGAAGCCATTGCCGTAAGGCCCTCGCACCCAGACCCGATCGCCCGCGCGCAAGCCACGCAAGGCAGCCGTGAACTCGCCGACGCGCGCCACGGTGAAGGCGACGGGTGCGGCGGAAAGGAGCGAGAAGGGGCGTTCGTTGACGCCCGGCAGCCAGGCCATGATGAACTGGCCAGGCCGAGCCTGCAGTTCCAGGTCCAAGGTAAAGGTTTTGGTGCGGTAGTTCTCTTCCTCCACCTGCACGACGCGCGCCGCGCGCGGCAGGCCGGCAACAAGGTGCTCTTCCATAAAGGTAGATCAAACCTCTCCGGCGGCTTGCGGCCAGGCTCTTAGGCGCCGCGAGGCGCTTCGCCCAAGCGGGCGGCCTGCCGCGCCCCGCTCCCATGGGCCAGTCCGCGCATCTCCGACACCGATGCGTACCCCTCCTCGGCCATGAAGGCGGCCAGTTCCCGCGCGACGAGGCCGGGCGCCTCCGGCCCTCGCCGATGCACAGCCGACCCGACCCCCACTGCCGTTGCGCCGGCCATGATGAGTTCGGCGGCATCCTCTCCGGTCATCACGCCGCCGACGCCCAGGATCGGGATGGAGACGGCGCGGTAGCATTCGTAAACGCAGCGCACCGCGATGGGCCGAATGGCGGGGCCCGAAACGCCCCCCTCACGGTTTGCCAGGATGGGCTGAGCCGCGCGGACGTCTATCACCATCCCTGCGACGGTGTTGACGGCAGCGATGGCGTCTGCTCCCGCCTCTTCCGCGGCACGGGCGATGGCCGCGATGTCCGTCACATTGGGCGAGAGTTTGACGATGACCGGGATTCCCGTGGCAGCCTTCACCGCGCGCGTCACCGCCGCCGCGCTCTCCGGCTCTGCGCTGAAGGGACGCCCCAATGCATGGCCCAGGTTGGGGCAGGAGATGTTCACCTCTATCAGATCGGGCGCGGCCTCGCTCACCCGCGCCGCAGTGTGGGCGAAGCCCGCCACCGTCTCGGCGAAGATGCTGGCGATCAAGGGAACTCCCAGCGGCTCTAGAAAGGCTTTCGCGTCCTTCAGGATGCGCACCTGCTCATCCACACCGGGGTTCGCCAAGCCGACGGCGTTGATGTATCCGTAACCCCAGTCCAGAACGCTGGGGTTCGGATGGCCGGCGCGCGGTTGAGGGCTGCACGATTTGCTCGTTACCGCACCCGCGCCCAGGCGCGCCACCCGCGCCAGGAGCGCCGCGCTCGTCCCCAAGATGCCGGAGGCCAAGACGATAGGATTGGGAAAACGCACGCCGCAGAAGTCAACCGTCAGATCGGGAGCCGCTCGCTCACTCATGGCCTTTCCGTGTGGCTGCGATGTAGGCCCGCACCTCATCCCGCTGCGCAGGCGTGATGCGCCCCGCCGCGACCAGCACATCCAATATCTCTGTCAGGCGCAAAGCCGCGTGCAGGCGCAGGCCACGCGCAGCCAGTTCCTCTCTACCGCCCTGCTCACGGTCAATCAACACGACCACGTCCTGCACCGCCAGGCCCGCCTCTTGGAGAGGCGCGATGGCCCGCACCTTGCTGCCGCCGGTCGTGATGAGGTCATCCAACACGACCACACGCTCCCCGGGGGCGTAAGCCCCTTCAATGCTGCGCCCTGTGCCGTATTCTTTGACCTCCTTGCGTGGGTAAATGAGGGGCTTACCGGTGAGCAGGGAAACCGTGGTGCCGATGGGGAGCGCGGCGTAGGGGATGGCGGCCAGGCGATCATAGGTCAAATCCTGCAACATCGTAACGTAGAGTTGCGCGGTGGCAGCCAAGGCAGGCGGGTCGCTCACCAGCAGGCGCAAATCCAGATAGATGGGCGAACGTTGGCCGGAGGCCAGGACGAAATCGCCGAAGCGAATCCCTCCCAAGTCGGCCAGGCGAAGGACCAAGAAACGGATCAGGGCGGCCTCAGGGGCTGACGCGCGCGCCACGCCGAGCGTCCCCATCATCCTTCTTCCTTCCGCCCGAGGAAGGGTAACCGGCCCTTTCTCCCTCTCGGCTGGAGGGAGAGGAGGCTTTGCTTTCTTCAATTCCTGACGAATCCGCTCGCGCCACTCCAGCGCGGCGGCCCGGGGATCGGGCGCGGCGCTGATGCCGCGGCTGACGGCGATGAGCACGCCCGCTCCGTCGGCCCGCAGCCCGGCTGCAACCGCCGCTTCCAGGTATCCCCCCTGTGCACCAACGCCCGGCACCAGGAACCAGACGTCGGGAGCGACCGCGCGCACGGCGCGCAGGGCATCGGGATAGGTTGCGCCAACCACGAGGCCCACGTTGTCAAAATCGGACCATTCGCGCGCGCGGCGCGCGAGGCGCACATAGAGGGGCTCCCCACCGACCTCCAATTCCTGCAGGTCGGCCGCGCTGGGATTGGAGGTATGGCAGAGGACGAAGACACCGCGGTCACCGTAACAGGTAAAGGGGCGCACGCTGTCGGCGCCCAAGTAGGGGCTGACGGTGATGGCATCGGCCCGCAGGTGCTCAAACGCCGCGCGGGCATAGGCGGCCGCGGTCGTGCCGATGTCGCCGCGCTTGGCATCCAGGATGACCGGCGTCCCTTCGGGCACGCTGGCGATGGTGGCGCGCAACGTCTCCCAACCGTTGCACCCCAGTGCCTCGTAGAACGCGCTGTTGGGTTTGTAGGCGCACGCGAGGTCCGCCGTAGCCTCAATCAACGCACGATTCCAGGCCAACACCGGATCGGGCTCATGGCGGAAGCGCTCCGGTATGGCAGCCTGGTCCGGGTCCAACCCAACGCAGAGTAGGCTGTCATGGCGATGAATGGACGCGAGCAACTTCTCGAAGAAGGTCATGGGTCAAGCCTTCCCTAGCACGGCGGCCAGGAGCGCCATGCGGATGTACATGCCGTTTTCTACCTGACGGAAATAGGCAGCGCGCGGGTCGCCGTCCACCTCGTAGGTGATCTCGCCCACGCGAGGCAAAGGATGCATCAGCGTCATGTGCGCCTTGGCCAGGCGCATCACCTCCGGCGTGATGATGTAGCAGTCTTTCACGGCCTCGTACTGGCTCAGGTCGGTGAAGCGCTCCTTCTGCACCCGCGTGACGTAAAGGACATCGGCTTCCCCGATGACATCCAGCACGTTGGTCGTCTCGCGATAGGGCGCGCCGTGAGCCTTGACCTCTTCAACGATCTCCACCGGCATCCGCAAGATCTCCGGCGAGACGAAATCAAAAGAGGCATTGTATTGGAGAAGAAGCCGAGTCAATGAGTGAACGGTGCGCCCATACTTCAAGTCGCCGACCATGGCCACGCGCAGCCCATCCACCCGGCCCAATTCCTGTTGGATCGTATACAGGTCCAGGAGCGCTTGGGTGGGGTGTTCGCCGACGCCGTCGCCCGCGTTGATGATGGGCTTGCGGGCGTAGTCGGCGGCGATCTGCGCGGCGCCCATTTGAGGATGGCGCAAAACGATGACATCGGCGTAGCATTCCAGCGTGCGGATGGTGTCGGGGAGCGACTCGCCCTTGCTGACCGAGGAATAGACGACCTCGTTGATGGCGATGACGCGGCCTCCGAGGCGTTGCATGGCCGCGGCGAAGGACGAACTGGTGCGGGTGCTCGGCTCGTAGAAAAGGTTTGCCAACACCTTGCCTTGCAGCAGGTCGGCGGAGCCGAAGCGCAACACCAGCGAGCGCATGTCGTCCGCCACATGGAAGATGTATTCCAACTTAGGCCGATTGAACTGGCGGACGGAGAGGATGTCTTGACCATACCAGCCGTTGCCCACGTGATCCGCAGGACGCGAGCCGACAACCTCCGGAACAGGATTACGCACGTCAGACCTCCTTCCTTAAGGAAAGCGCATCAGTAAACAAAACCCGGCCGGAGCCGGGTCGGGCCAGGACCTGTCCATCGGCAAACACGAGCCTCCCCTCTAGCACCACCCGGCGGACGACGCCTCGCGTGGTCATGCCCGCAAAGGGCGTCCAACCGCAGCGGGTAAAGAGGGTGGCCGCCTCTATGGTGCGCCGGGCTTCTGAATCTACTTCTACGAACGTCTCCGCATCCGTCGGGACGCGAAAGATGCGAGCAGGGTTGAAGTGTAGCCGCTCCACCACCTGCGACAGCGTCAGCCGCCCTTCATGGACCGCGGTCAGGAGCAAGGGGAGCATCGTTTCCAGGCCGGGGACGCCCGGCGGCGGGTTGTCGCTGCGCTTCTCCTCTAGGCTGTGGGGCGCGTGGTCGGTAGCGAAGCAATCTATCACATCCAGGTTCTCCCACAGCGCGGCGCGATCGTTCGCGGTGCCGAGGGCAGGGCGCATCTGTCCCAAGGGCCCCAGGCGCGCGGCATCTTCCTCCGTTAGCCAGAGGTGATGAGGGGTCACCTCGCAGGTAACCGCCGCGCCGCGCGCCTTCGCGCGCCGGATCAGCCCGATGTCGGCCTGCCGCGCCACATGACAGACGTGAAGACGCTGCTCATAGTAGCCGGCCAGAGCCAGGCACGCGGCCAGCGCGATCCCTTCGGCATGTACCGCGATGGGGCCCGGGCCAGGCCAGGCGGCAAAGTGACGTACCAAGGCGGGCAACTCGCTGATGCGGAGCGTGGTGAACGTCTCGTTGACGTAGATTTTCAAGCCGCAGGCCAGGCGCGCGGCGGAGCCATCAGGGGGACTTCCATCTTGAGCGGCGCCATAAAAAAGCCCGACGTGGCAAACCGCTTGTTCGGTTGCTCGTCGGGCCTTCTCGGCCAGGATTTCCGGCCTTGTCACCGGTGGCTGTGTGTTCGGCATATCCAACACGGTGGTGATGCCGCCGGCCAGGGCGGCCTGGGTGCCGGAGAGAAAGGTCTCTTTGTGCGGAAAGCCTGGGTCCCGCAAATGCACGTGACAATCTATCAGCGCCGGCAGGCGAACGAGCGCCAACATTCCTCCTTTTGAAATCGTGCCCGCCAGTGGCGCACCGATGCGTTTCCCAAACGAGATGCGCGACCTTGCGGGCACAATGATACAACATCTAGGGGACTAAGGCTATGAAAACACTAACTCTGGCCTTATTTGTTCTATTTTACCATCTAACAGGCAACCTGTCAAATGCAAAGTTGTTGGAGAGCGTTGAATACCTTTCGTATCCCACGACCCGTAGTGGTTATGAGACCAATATCGCCCAATTTGTTGGGAATCGCGGGGCCTTTCCAACACTCCCTCGTTTGACAAGGAACGAAAGTTGTGATAAACTATGCTAAATTCACTGTGAGGCAGGCTCTTCAGAAGTGGGACGGCAGATGAAGGCCGTGCTTGAAGCGGTTTCCTCCCTACGCCCTAGGGGCCCTCGTTGCCAACCGGGCACCTCCGTGTCTGGGTAGTTGCGCCTGGGCTCCATTCAAAGACGAAAAGCCAGCCGGCCCTCCCGACATGGAGGGCCGGTTTTTATTAAGGAGCGAAGACCGTGGTTCGCGTGGGCATCTTCGGTGCAACCGGCTATACCGGCTACGAATTAATCCACATCCTGTTGCGCCATCCTCAGGCCGAGATCGTCTTCACCACCTCCGAATCCGGCGCCGGAGGGAGGCTCTCTGACCTTTTCCCTTGTCCTTGGGACTTCCCGCTGATCGGCCTGGCCGACGCGCCTTTAGACCAGGTGGATGTTGTCTTCCTCTGCCTGCCCCACGGCGCATCTATGGACGCGGTGCGCCGGGTCAGAAGCGCAGGGGTGCGCGCCATAGACCTCTCCGCGGATTTCCGCCTGCACGATCCGGCCCTTTACCGCCGCTGGTACGGCCATGAGCATAGCGCGCCCGAACTCCTCTCCGAGGCGGTGTACGGCCTTCCGGAACTGCATCGGGGCGCGATCCGCAAGGCCGGTTTGGTGGCGAACCCCGGCTGTTACCCGACCAGCGTGATCCTGGGGCTTTACCCGTTGGTGAAGGCCGGGGCGCTAGCCGACCGGCAGATCATCGTGGACAGCAAGTCGGGCGTCTCCGGCGCGGGGCGCAAACCGACCCTGACGACCCACTTCGTGGAAGCCCACGACAACTTCTCGCCTTACAACATCGGCCACACCCATCGCCACATCGCGGAGATGGAGCAGGAACTGAACTTGGCCGGCGACGGGGCCGGAT
>DAOTYP010000151.1:0-4212 GCA_034434975.1 Anaerolineae bacterium
CCGCGTTTGATGTGGATGTGAACAAGGTCGGCAAAGACCTGTCCGAAGCCATCTTCGCGCCGCCGAACAACACCTACAAGTTCTCCGAGGTTCCCCACCTGGGCGTAACCGTGGCGCGCGGGATGACCCATGACGGCATCGGCAAGTACCTCTCCGGCCTCGTGAAGAAGGCGCCCGGTTCCACCGCCGACATCGTCAACATCCTGAAGGACACGGGCACCGATGTCGTCGTGAATTACCTTCCCGTGGGGAGCGAGATGGCTACCAAGTGGTACGTGGAGCAGGTGCTGGATGCAGGTTGCGCCTTCGTGAACTGCATTCCGGTCTTCATCGCCAGGGAGAAGTACTGGCAGGGGCGCTTTGAGGCGCGCGGGCTTCCCGTCATCGGCGATGACATCAAGAGCCAGGTCGGCGCGACCATTACCCATCGCGTGCTCACCCGTCTTTTCCGCGAGCGTGGCGTCAGGCTGGATCGGACCTACCAGTTGAACTTCGGCGGCAACACCGATTTCCTGAACATGCTAGAGCGGGAACGGCTGGAATCTAAGAAGATCAGCAAGACGACCGCCGTGACAAGCCAGCTGGATTTTGAGCTCCCTGAGGAGAACGTGCATGTAGGCCCCAGCGATTACGTGCCCTGGCTCAAGGACCGCAAGTGGTGCTACATCCGCATGGAGGGAACCACCTTTGGCGATGTGCCGCTGAACATGGAGGTCAAGTTGGAGGTGTGGGATAGCCCCAACTCGGCGGGCGTCGTCATTGACGCCGTTCGCTGCGCCAAACTGGCTTTGGATCGCGGCTTGAAGGGCGCGCTGAAAGGCCCATCCGCCTACTTCATGAAGTCGCCGCCGGTGCAATACACCGACGATGAAGCCCGGCGCCTGGTGGAGGAGTTCATCGCCGGGGAAGGCGCTCAGCCGCCGTCAGATTAGGTGATGGCCGAAAGCGTTGGCGGCCTATCAGCCTGAAGTCGGAGACGCTCCCAGAGGGGCGTCTTCGCGTTATCGTCGCAAGCGAGGAGAGGACATGGCAAAGCCGAAGGTGTTCGTGACGCGGGTGATCCCAGAGGTGGGTCTCAAAATGGTGATGGAACGATGCGAAGTCGAGGTCTGGCCGGAAGAGACCCCTCCACCTTACGAGGTCATCTTGCAGAAGGTGAAAGGATGCGACGGCCTCTTGAGCCTTCTGACCGATCGGGTAGATGCCCGTCTGATGGATGAAGAGCCGCGCCTGCGCGTCATCAGCCAATTTGCCGTGGGTTACGACAACATAGACATCCGGGCGGCTACGGAGCGAGGCATACCGGTCGGACACACGCCGGGTGTGCTGACCGATACCACGGCAGACCTTGCCTTTGCCCTTCTGATGGCGGTCGCGCGCCGCGTCGTGGAAGGGGTGGACTACGTGCGGGCAGGCAAATGGAAGACCTGGGGGCCGACGCTCCTGTTGGGGCAGGACGTTCATCACGCTACTTTAGGGCTCATCGGCTTCGGGCGCATCGGGCAAGGGATGGCCAGGCGGGCGAGCGGCTTTGACATGCGCGTGTTGTACTACGACATCCGCCGACGCGAGGACTTGGAGCAATCCATGGGAGTCATCTACGCGGATCTGGACACGCTTCTGCGCGAGTCGGATTTCGTGAGCATACACACCGACCTGAATCCGCAGACGCGTCACATGATCAACGACGAAGCCTTCGCCAAGATGAAGCCCTCGGCCATCTTGATCAACTCGGCACGTGGGCCCATCGTGGATCACGAGGCGCTCTATCGCGCTCTGCGCGACGGCAAGATCGCGGGGGCAGGGCTGGACGTAACGGAACCCGAACCTTTGCCTCCTGATAGTCCCCTCCTGAGTTTGCCCAATTGCGTCGTCGTGCCTCACATCGCCAGCGCCAGCGTGAAGACGCGCGGCAAGATGGCGGAGATGGCGGCGATCAACCTGATCGCCGGTTTACAGGGCGAACGTTTGCCCCACTGCGCCAACCCAGAGGTATACGCCCAGGGGCAACTTCGTGGGAGGTGAACATGCGGCGCATCAGGATCCGCATCGGCGATTTAGAAGCGTTCGCCACCCTGTACGAGACCAAGACCGCCGAGGCCATCTGGAAGGCTCTCCCCTTGCGTTTCGTCGTCAATACCTGGGGAGACGAATTGTACGGGGCGATTCCCCTCAAGTTGGGTGCCGGGGAGGGCCGGGAGGTGGTGGAGCGAGGCGACCTGGGATACTGGCCGCCCGGGCACGCGTTTTGCATCTTTTTCGGCCCGACTCCTGCCAGCATCGGCGACGAAGTGCGCGCGGCCAGCCCGGTGAACGTCTTCGGCCACGTGGAAGGGGATCCCACGGTTTTCAAGAAGGTAGAAGACGGTGCAACGGTGGTCGTTGAGCCGGTCGGCTGACGGGCTTGGGATGAAGCGCTAGGGGGCAGCCCGGGTGAGGTCATCCCAGGGTACGCAGGGCGAGGGTAGCGATCCAGCACACGGCGATCTCGGCCAGCAGGAGGCGGTCCGCGTGGTCTCGGATGGACGAATCGCCGTGGGATGGCCATCGGACGAGCCAGGCGAAGGCGACGCCGGGCGCGAGCGTAGATACCAGCACAATGGGCGGAAAAGCCCCCCATAGGACCGCCCCTAGGGCTGTGGCCACGGATAGGAGGCACCAGCCCATCAAGAACCTGCGGGCGCGCTCAGGGCCGAGGAGAACGGCCAACGTGCTCAGGCCATGAGCCGCGTCGCCGACCCGGTCGCGCAGGTCAAAGGCCGAGGCTAGGATGCCGCTGATGCCGCCGACCCACAAAGCCATCAACACGGCCTGCAAGGCCGGGGATGTGCCGGCTGCCGCTAGCGGGAGACCTATCCCCATCAATGTCCAACCCGTCGCAATGAGGGCGAGATTCAGCCCTACCCGGCCCTTTAAGCGCCAGGTAGGGCCATGCCGCGTGGGCCACGAGAGGTTGTATCCCAGGCCTATGATGACCAACGCGCCGGTAACGAGCCGCACAGCAGGCCCACTGCGCCAGGCCAGCAGAAAGACCCCTATGGTCGCCAGCGCCATCAAGACGCGCCAAGTGGGCGCGGAGCGCAGGAGCCACGCGCTGCGTTCCGGCGCGTTGAGGGCGTCTTCCCCCTTGTCCCAGCAGTGGTTGAGGTTGTAGATGACGAAGGTGCCGAGGGCCGCGATCAGAAGGGGAGGCCAGGAAAAGGGGAGGTGCAAAGCAGCCTGAGCAGCGGCGGTCAGGCTTCCCGCTAGAAGCGCCATCCCTATCCGTCCGTGGCTGAGGGCTTCAGACATCATGCTGTGGCTTGTCCGACCGACGGTCGTTCGTGGCATTAGGCTGATGCGCCAGGGGAGGTCTGGGGGGTGGCGCTGCGGTTGACCAGCACTCTGGGGATGTAGATGCGGAAGCGCAGGGCAGGCAACCGCCGGGCATAGTACAAGATGCGGCCTCCGGGCACCGTGTCCAGCCACAAGAGGTGAGCCTCCCAAGTTCCAGGCGTAAGGGCCAAGGCAGGGTCGCTCACCCCTTGAGCGCCGCCAGCGAGCACCTCCACCGGTTTGGGAGAGCCGTCGGGGGCGAAGTAGCGGTGGCAGACCTGGTTCCCCTCTATCCAGGCCAGGTGAAGGACGCCTTGAGAGGTAAAGGCGATGCGAGGCTGGCGGGCGTTCATCTCAGGGGGAGTCAGAGCGGTGGGGACGGTCCAACGGTCGCCTACAGTGTGGGTAGCGTAGATCTGGTTGTGTCCCTGATGGTCTTCCTGCCACGCGACGTGAACAACCCCGCCCGGTGCAACGGCTACTTGCGGCGCGAGGGAGTGGCTGTCGGGCGAGGCGGAGAGGTTCTGGGGCAGCGTCCAACTGCGGCCGTCTCCCCTGACGTAATAGATCTCAAACGTGCCCTCGCCGCTGTCGCGGTCCTGCCAGGCGATGTGTACCGTCCCTCTATCGTCCACCGCCAGGCATGGCGCGGAGCCTCTGCCGCCAGGGAGCGGGCGATTCACCCAATAGGTATCGCGCTGCTGGCCGTGGTAGATGACGGAATAACCCGGCGTGGTGTCGGCCCATGCCACATGCAAGGTGCCATCGGGCGCGCTTGCGATCTGAGGGAGGGTAGAAGGCCCGGTCGTGAAAGAGAGGTTACGTGGCAGAGACCAACGTCCATCCTGCCAATTGACGTAATATATCTCATCGTTGCCGCCGAATGATTTGGCGTAG
>DAOTYP010000152.1:0-3161 GCA_034434975.1 Anaerolineae bacterium
CAGCACCCAAGAGCAAGAGTAAACCGTTGTGTTGGTGGCTGCCGGTTGCCATGCTTAAAGCGAGGCGTCTGCACTTGCCTATTTTCATCCTCCTTACTCAACACGACTCGCTCTCTGCAAAAGGCGGACGTCTACCTGTGCCCTGAGATGGTTCGCGCCGATCCGGCGTCGCGCTCGTCTACGCGGCCTCACCGGCGACGAAAAGGTTGCGCTCGCGGAGGCTCTCCCCTATAATGAGCGCTGGTTGTCGCCATCCTCTGTGCGCGGCTCTTGATAGGCATAGTATGGCGCATATGCTCTGATGTGTCAAGGGATCATGCGTGGAGGGTGGGTATCGCTCAGCAAGGTGATCTTATGCCAAGGCCGACCTCGCCGCCGGAGGCTTCAGTTGTGATGGGGCAGCCCGTCTTCTCTGCCTCTCGCGTCGCCCTTTGGGAGGCGCTCTGGCGCGCGGCGAGGGGCCGCAGGGCCTCTCTGGCGTTGCTGATCCTCATCAGCCTGGCCCTGGCCGTCGCCAGCCTCGTCCCTCAGTTGCCGCCGGAGGCTGCGGAGAGCGCCGCCGACCGTGTCCGTTGGCTTGCCCACGCAAGCCTGTCCCTCGGCCGTTGGGGCGCGTGGGGCCGCGCGGTGGGGGCTTTTGATGTGGCCCATGCTCCTTGGTGGCGCGCGCTCCTGGCCCTGGGCGCCTTCCATCTGGCCCTCATCCTGGCCGATGAGGCCCGCCGCGCTTGGCAATTGAGCCGCGGCCTCCCCCTTCCCTTCCCGGAGGATTTCCGTCCTCTCTTTTCCGCGCCCTCTCTACCGCGCGAAGGGGTGAGCCGGGCCTTGGCCGCACGCGTTGGCCCCGTCGTGACGACGGAGCGCGAGGGAGTCGTCACGCTCCTGGCAGCGCGGCATCCCGGGGCCGCCTGGGCGCGCCCCTTGGCCTGCGCCGGGCTCCTTCTCGTCCTCATCTGGGCTTTGGTAGGCGAACGCTTCTCTTGGCGAGACGCCCGCCTCGTGCTGCCCCCGAATGAGCCGGTGCCGTTGACCCGGCGTCCGCCTTTGGCGCTGCGGCTGTTGGATGGCGACCCGCCGCGCGCGGCCTTCGTGGCAGGGGATCAGGTGGTCGCCGAGCAACGGCTGGCGCCCGGCGCGCCCGCCCGCTACGCTGGGATCGGCTTGCACCTGTTAGGCGGCGGCCCGGCCTTGCTGGCGCGCGGTTGGGGGGCCGATGGACAGCCGCTCTCCCTCCAATCCATCACCGCCGGAGGGCCTGCGACCTACACCCTCACCCTCGTGTTTGACCAGCCCCGCGCGGAGCGAACCTTCGCCGTCCCTGCGCAGCGCATTGCCTTCCGCCTCATCGCCAGCCCCGGCAACCCCTTTCAGGTAGAGATCTACCGCAGCGACAGCGATACCCCCTTCCTGCGCACCACCTTGACCGGCGCGGGCGTCCTGGAGGTAGAAGGGGCGCGCTACGGCTTTGAGCCTGCCCGTTACATTCTGGTCGCTGCCGTGCACGAGCCGCTCTCTCCCCTCGTTCCGTTAGGGGGCGGCTTGATCATGTTGGGCCTTTTCACGGGCTTGCTGCGCCCGACGCGCCTCGCCTGGGTACGCCTCCGGCCGGAGGCGAGGGGGACGGCCGTGGAGGTGGCGACCCGGCGCCTGGGCTGGCCTGCCGACGATGAGAAGGAGCAGCAACGTTTGGCGGAGGCCCTGAGGGAGGTGGCCGGTGTGGGCTAGGGGGCTTTCCCTCTTCTCGGCGGCGGCGCTCGGCCTGGGACTGGCCGGCTGGCTCGCGGCAGGGGGCCTGGCCGTGGCCTCCTGGCTGGCGCGAGCGCGCGCCGCGCGCCTCGTCCTTTGGGAGGAGCGCGCGGTTGGTTGGGCCCTGGCCTGGCTGGCCGCGGGCCTCTTGAGCGGCGCCTGGGCCAGCCAGGAGATATGGGGGCGCGCCTGGCGCTGGACGCCGGGCGAAGGCTGGCCCCTCATTGCGGCCCTGGCTGCGGCGGCCTATGCGCAGGTCTCCTCCGGCGCGGCGCGCCGGGTGATCCTCGCTGGAGGGCTCGTCGCGACGCTCCTCGCCCTCGGCGCGGGCGCGCTCATGCCCGACTGGCCTCGTCTCCCTTGACAGTAGGGGGAACGATGGAAACGATGGCAAGGAAGGATGCTCAAGGGGCGCGCCCCCTCCCGACCTTCGCCATGGTCAGCACCGACATCCGGCGCGACCTGGTGGCGCCCACGCGCCGCTTCACGCGCCTGCGTGTTGTCCATTTCTATCGTCGCGCCCCTTACGGCGACCTAGCCCCTGACGAACGGTGCGAGGGTCTGGTCGCCTACAGCAACCCGCTCGTCCTCTTCTATCGCCTTTGGCGGACGCGGGCCGATGTCATCCAGGGCGTGGAGCCGTTCGCCGTCCGACTCTTGCCTTACCTATATGCCACGTTCGCCGTGGCCTTGGGGCAGCGTGTCCCGTTGATCATCCCCACTTTGGAGAACCGACCTTTGGCTGAGAAGCACGGGCCGCTCATCTCCGGCCTTCTGCGGGCATTGCTGCGGCCCGTCTTTCGCTGCGCTCGGTTGATCATCTACCTCAATGAGGGGGCGCGGCGCAACGTGCTCACGGTAGGGCCCTACGCCGCCAAACTGCGACGCCTGATGTATGGCACCTGGGGCGCAGATCTGGAGGAGTTCACCCCGCGGCGCGACGGCCGCGAGCCCGATTTCGGCCTCGGCCCCGTTCTCCTTTTCGTCGGAAGGCTGCATCGGGAGAAGGGAATCTACGACCTGCTGGACGCGTTTGGGCCTGTGCGCGAGGCTCATCCCTCCGCGGTCCTCGTCCTGGCCGGCGATGGCCCGGCGCGCCCTGAGGTAGAACGCCTCATCGCGCGGCGGGGATGGGGCGAGGCCGTGCGGCTTTTGGGCACGGTGAGGAATCGCGACCTGCCGCCCATCTTTCGCGCCGCGCACGTTTTCGTCGCGCCCTCGGTCACGACGCGCCTATGGGAAGAGCAGGTAGGGATGGCGAACATCCAAGCGATGGCCTGCGGCGTGCCGGTCGTCTCCACCTGGAGCGGCGCCATACCGGAATACGTGCCCGCTGGCGAGGCGGGGATCTTGGTGCCGGAGCGCGACCCGCAGGCGCTCGCGGGGGCCATCTTGCATCTCCTGGCCGATGAGAG
>DAOTYP010000153.1:0-6166 GCA_034434975.1 Anaerolineae bacterium
GTCGCGTCAGAAAGTCTACCAGACCCTGATCCATATCCTTCAGCACACAGCCCATCTCTTTGATGGCCTGCACCGCCCGCTCCAAGCGACGGAACTCAAAGGCTACCTCCCCGGCTTTCTTGCTGCCGCCGTTTCCGATCGCTTTCTGCAAGACCGGCCACACTTCCGGTCGGGAAGCCAACACCCTTTGCCGCACCGCCTGGATCTCCTCGAATAGTTCGCGCAGGCGAGGCAAACAGGCGTTGGCTTCCTCTACCGTGAAGAAGCGAGCGTTTGTCACGGGCATCCGACCGCTGATCCGGCCTAATGGTAGCAGGCCGACCCTGCCGCTTCGGCCTCAGCCTCCGACTTGGCCGTACGGAAGGAATGGCCGCAGCCACAGGTGGACACGGCCTGCGGATTCTCTATGTGAAAACCGCCGCCCATGAGGCTATCTATGTAGTCAATCCGCGAACCCGAGATGTAGGTCAGGCTGATCGGATCCACGTAGACCTTGAGCCCGTTGGGCGCGCTGAAGACCTGATCGCCCTCGCGCAAGCGGTTATCAAACGTCATGCCGTACTGCATCCCGCCGCAACCACCTCCCTGAACGAAAACCCGCAGGGCGTAGTTCACCAAGCCCTTCTCGTTCATGATGGCCTGCAGTTTGCTCGCGGCAGCCTCGGTTAACTCAATCATCCCAGCAACCTCCCCATTTTGTTGGTGTATGATGCACAGACATATCTGCCTTCAGTATAAAAGTCCATCCCAGCCCCGTCAAACGAGGATGCGCCCCTCTGCCTTATCCACCGATCTGCGACATCACGCGCGAGGTAGAGATGACGTGCTCGGCTAGGCCATGCCCCCAAGGCTTCCGCGCAACCCCTTCACGCAGAAGGGCGCGGATCTGATCAAAATCGGCCCCCGCGCGCAGCGGCGTCAACAGGTCCACCTCGCCATCGCGCAGAAGGCAGAGCCGCAACTTGCCGTCAGCCGTGATGCGCACGCGGCTGCACCCTGCGCAAAAAGGATCGGTCACCGAACTGATGAACCCCAGCGTCCCCTTGGCGCCCACCAGACGGTAAGGGCGCGCCGGGTCCCGCTTGTCGTAGCCCGGGACCTCGTATAGAGGCCCCAACGCTGCCTCCACGCGCGCCATCGTCTCCCGCGAAGGGACCACCGCGCTTTCCTGGAACCCCGACACGCTTCCCAGCGGCATCAATTCAATGAAACGGACATCCCAATCTCGCTCCAGCGTCAAGCGCGCCAGGTCCACCACGTCCTCATCGTTGTAGCCACGGGTTACGACCGCGTTGATCTTGATCGGACGCAGCCCCGCCTCCTCCGCCGCCATGATCCCCGCCCAGACATCGCCCAACGTGCCCCAGCGGGTAATGCGCCGAAACTTGGCCTCGTTCAACGTATCCAAACTGACGTTCACCCGCCGCAGGCCGGCGTCGGCCAGCGGCCTCGCCAGGCGCGATAACAACAAACCGTTGGTCGTCAAGGAAACCTCGCGGATGCCGGGGATCTGAACGATCCGTCGCACCAAGTTGACCAGGCCGGCCCGCACCGTCGGCTCGCCGCCGGTCAGCCGCACCTTGTCCACCCCCTCCGCGGCGGCCGCGCGCAAGAGGAAAATGATCTCATCATCCTGAAGGAGCTCCTTGCGCGGCCGAAACTGCATTACCTCCGGCATGCAATAGACGCATCGGAGGTTGCACGCGTCCGTGAGAGACAGGCGAAGGTAATGGATATGGCGACCATACGAATCGTACATTGCCGCGCCTCCGTGGCTACGCCTCACTCTTGCGCGCAAAGGCCCCGCCCGCGCCCTCTCACAATTCGCCCGACTCAACCGGCTACCGCTTCCACCACTTCGGGCATCTCAAAAACGTAACTGCAACGGCCGTTTCCCTCGGCAATGCGGGAGACGCGCCGCGCCTTCACCCCCAAAAGCCGGTTGATCAGCGCCATGTCCATCTCACAGAGCTCGCGATGCCCATCGGCCACGCCCGCATAGGGACAGTTGAAGGTGTGCAAAAGGTAATGGCCATCCTTCTTCTCCCAACGGGCCAGGTACCCTCGTTGAGAGAGGAAGGCAATCGCCGTGCTGAGGCGCTCCTCAAAGGGCATCTCGGCGGCCGCCTCCGAGAAATCTGCCGCCTCGCGCGTGGCGATGTTCTGCAACAAAGAAACCACTTGCGCAGGTTGCAACAGGATCTTTAACTCATCCAGTAGGTTGCCGGAAAGCCCCTGAAAGTTATTGGGAAAGTACCGATTTGCCGCGGGCGTGAGCGCGTAAACCTGCTGGGGCCGCCCTACACGACCACGCCGCTGAACACCCGGCGAGTGGATCAGGCCATCGGCCAACAAGATGTCCAAGTGATGGCGAACCGACACCGGCGCCATCTCCAACTCATGCCCCAACTCGGCTACGGTTGCAACGCCCCGCTCCTTCAGGATCTCCAAGATGCGCTGGCGGATGGGTTGCATGATCATACCTCGCTTTCTAACTCCGCGGCCTACAACTGCATTGTACCACAAACCGCGACGCTTGTCAATTGTTATGATCGGTTTTTGATAAATTCGCGGGGGCATTCTTGTCCCCACTGCCTCCTCCCTTCAACAGCCGAGCCCCCCGCCATGATTTGATGAAGGTGTTGACAGGCTCCTGAGAGGTAGTTATAATTAGGAGGTAGGGAGGGGTAGGTACAATGGGGTGTATACCAGGATAGTGGTGAGCAGAAAACGCCATGAAATTCAGGGTACAGAGTCTATTTGTCGTCCTTCTCTTCGTCTTTATGGGAAGCGGGTTGGTGATGAGCCGAGCGTTCTATCCGGATGCTCCGGCTGTTACCTTGACGAGAATCTACCTGCCGCTTGTGGTGCAAGGCTGGGTTAACCTGCCTGCCACGCCGACGGCCACCCGGACCATAACGCCAACCCAACCAACATCTACGCCGACAGCCACCCGGACCGCGACACCTACCCGACCAACGCCCACGCCGACAGCCACCCGAACCGCGACGCCGACCCGACCGACGTCCACGCCGACAGCCACCTGGACCGCGACGCCGACCCGACCGACGCCCACGCCGACGCCCACCCGAACCGCGACGCCGACCCGACCAACGCCCACGCCGACGGCCACCCGGACCATAACGCCAACCCAACCAACATCCACGCCGACGGCCACCCGGACCGCGACGCCTACCGGTTCTACGCCGCCATCCTCTGCTGGCGAATGGAATCAGCACGCTCACGATCCTCAACGTACCGGTTACACGTCGCAAGTTGTGCCCTATCCCTGGCGTTGGCGTTGGGTTTGGAACGGGTCAAACGCTAGCGGAGGGATCGGCAAGGTGACCACGGGTGGATCACTGCCGCGCAATGTGCAGCCGGTCACCGGCGGCGGGCGGGTATATGTCGCTGCCGGGGTGGACGGCGTCTTTGCCTTGAGCGAAGCCACCGGTCAGCAACTTTGGCAGCGTAACGGCATCGGCGCGATCCGCTCCACCGTCGCTTACGACCACGATACGCAGGCGGTCTTCGCCGTCTCGGCCAACGGAGTCCTCTACAAGCTCCGTGCCGCGGATGGCGTAGTGCTAGGCCAGTTCAACTCAGGACAGAGCAGTAACCTGCCCTTGCCGCCGGCGGTGCTCAGCGACCGCGTCCTCTTCTCCATGGGGAATTCGGTCTATGCCGTGAACAAACAAACGATGCAACAGATATGGGCTTACCAGGCCGGGGCCACCGTTGCCGTCCCGCCGGCCTATTCCCCTTCGCGCGATCTGGTCATCGTTGCTACCGAGCCCGATCTGTACGTGCATGCCATCCGCAATGGCAACGGCATGCGGCAATGGCGCGTGCGCCCGGTGCATTCTAGTCGCAGCTTCGCTGATCCGACCGAGTTTCGCTACGGCTGGCCGGTCATCGCCGAGAATGCCGGCTATGTGCTGATCAAGGTGCGATTGGACTGGCAGGTCCTCTGGCGTGATTGGCCACAGACCAACAGCGGGATGCGTCAACGGCTGGCCCAGAACCCCGGCGAACAGGCCTTGTTCGTGTTGGACCTGGACGATGGCCGCGTTCCCTTCATCGCCAACGTCGGCCACGGTGGCTACGGCGATAGCGGGTATCTGCCGATGGGGCCGCAGCCGGTGGTGAAACGCTTACCCAACGGCAAGGAGGTCGTCTACACCATCATTCGCGCCAAACATGCCTATGACGCGCGTTGGGATTCACACTTCGGCGAGATGGTGCTAGATAGCAGCACGGTGAGCGGCCTGCAGGGGGGCGACGTGCGCTTCATTGCCTTTGACTGGCCGCCGGGCTACGACGCTCCCTTCTTGCTGACGGACGAGCAGCCGAACGTGGCGATGGCGGGCGATTACCTGTTCGGTGGCCATTGGGAGGCAGGGTTCGCGCTGCGCATTCTGGACCGCTCCGACGCGCGCGGGAGTTTCACGAACAAGATCACCAGTCAGCGTCTTGCCACGGTGGCGACTTCCCAGGATGACACCGGCGCTTGTCCCTTCAGCGCCTCGCACTATTGCGCCAGCGGCCTGTACAACACTCGTGATTACGACTTTGGCTTCTACATCTACTACAACCAGGGGCCGGTGTACGACCGGTATTGGAGCGAGTATGCTACTTGGGTGGTAAGCAACAACAACGTTTACTTCCGCAGCGTTGATGGCGCGATCGTGGCCTTGACGAGCGGTAACCCGCAAAACATGGCTTTTAGCCAGACGTCCTCTGTGGCTGTCCCCACGCCGACGAAAGAAGCGGTTGCACCGGTGGCGACCATCCTGCACAGCGAAGCGCGCGCTTGGGCAGGCCAAGTGGTCACGGTAACGGGCACGTTGCGTTACGTTTTCAACAACGGCAAGCATGTCCTATTGGGATTCTCCCACCCGCATCAAGGTGATTTCAAAGTGATCATCCGCCGGGCCGATTGGGCACGCTTTGACAGGTCTTTGGAGCAGATTTATCGCGTCGGCCAGCGAGTGGCGGTGGTCGGTGAGGTAGCCTGGTATCAGGGCGACCCGGCCATCTATGTCACCGCGCCGGAGCAGATCCGAATAGTGGATGCTGCCTGGTGGGGCCTAACTCAGGGAGGGCCATGATAACCCCCCGTTCCCCTAAAGTCGCTTCCACGCCGCTGGGCTTGGGGCATCATCTTTGACAAAGTGTTTGTGAGGATCATACGGGCGTCATGTCAAGAACCGAGGTGAGAAGTAAAGGGTAGAGGGATGCCAGATTCCCAGGCCTCTATGAAGGCTGCCGTCTACGTTGCTCCCAATCGGGTAGAGGTCCGTACAGTGCCGCGGCCTCCGATAGGCCCGGGCGAGCTGCTGATTCGCAGCTGGGGCGTCGGCCTGTGTGCGACCGATCTCAACAAGATCTGGCATGGTACAGCAGCGCCGGGAACCGTGTTGGGGCACGAACTGGTGGGCTGGGTGGCCGAGGTCGGCGAAGGGGTTACAGAGTTTCAGGAAGGAGAGCGGGTGGCTGCAGCGCACCACGTTCCTTGCTACACTTGCCACTATTGCCTGCGAGGAAGCCACTCCATGTGCCGCGCCTTCAAGACCTCAAACTTTGACCCCGGCGGTTTCGCCGAATACGTGCGTCTGTCCGCGCGGCATGTGCGCCATACGACCTTCCATCTGCCGGACGAGTTGTCCTTTGAGGAAGCGATCTTCATTGAGCCTTTGTCTTGCTGCTTGCGGGGCATTCAGCGGGCAGGGGTGCGGCAGGATGACGTGGTTTGGATCATCGGGGCCGGTTCCATCGGCTTGCTGT
The DNA here is from genome assembly GCA_034434975.1 of Anaerolineae bacterium. Classification (GTDB taxonomy): domain Bacteria; phylum Chloroflexota; class Anaerolineae; order JADYZS01; family JADYZS01; genus JADYZS01. Next base: position 5,788 of record DAOTYP010000153.1, read on the forward strand.
TGGCAGAGGCAGCGCTCTTGCGGCAGGCCGTAGTGGTGGTCAGCGACCTTTTGGATGAGCGCCTTGATCTGGCACGCGATCTAGGGGTACACCTCACCGCGAACCCCCGGCGGGAGAACCTGGCCGACCTGATCCGCCATGTCAGCGGTGGGCGCGGTGCAGATACGGTCATCCCGACCGTGCTGACTCCCCGCCTCGTTGAAGAGGCCCTCGCGTCGCTGCGAGACGGTGGCACATTGCTCCTCTTCGCCGGCGCACCCGATAAGGCAATGATGTCGCTAGACCTGTACCGACTTTGGCATCGGGAGATCAACGTCGTCAGCAGTTATTCGCCTGACCCTTCTAGCCTGTCGGATGCTTATGGGCTGATCGCACAGCA
>DAOTYP010000154.1:0-24391 GCA_034434975.1 Anaerolineae bacterium
ACCCACCCTGCAAGCCGTTGATGGCCTGCTGCAAGGCGCTGCTCACGGCAGACGCCACCTGGGGGAAGATCGCGATCAGGGCGACGGCGATGAGGACGACAAGGAGGGCATATTCCACCACGTCCTGGCCTTCCTCCGACCGCAGCGCGTTGACGAGGCGCAAATAGAGACCCAGCATTTTTCCCTCCTGAGGTGATTGGTGTATTGAAAGTGAAAACGCCCACCTGGAGCTGTGGGCGTCCCTTCCTCATGGCGCACGTCTCCGCGCGCCTTAGGCATAGGGATTTTGGCCTATTGCCAGCGGCGCGCGCCTGTGCTATGCTGATAGTACACGAAGGGTTCCGCCCGGACCCGGTGATGGGCCCCTGTAGTTGCTGCTACAAGGGGCCGTTCTTATTGTGCACGCGAGCGCTTTTACTTAATAAAAAAGCCGACACGCCATAGTCTTCTCTGTCGGCCTATCGTAGCATGGGCCCCCTCCTTGCTACCTGTGCCTCATCCAGGCTCGCAGCCTCCTTTGGACTGCCAGCCTTTCTCCGGCGCAGCGGGTTACGGCTCCCTACCCGCCCTTGCCTCTGTCTCACCCCTAACTACAGCGATTATAACGTAAGAGAGCGGGCGCTGTCAATACCCTTAACCTTACAACTGGATTACAAAACACAGGAGGTTGACAAGCAAAGGTCTGCTACCAATCAGGCATCCGGCCAGGAGGCGCCTGCGCGACGGTCATGAGCGCTCGGGCCGTTTGCGAGGCAGCCGCGGCCACGTTATAATGGGGATGTGCGGAGCAAGTCGGAGGGGACGGCCTCTTTTCGGTTCATCCTGCGTCGCCTGGCGTCTGGCCGGTTGGCCCTGGACGACCTTTGGTTGTTGGTCGTGCCCTTGGTGCTCCTCATCCTGTTGGAGTATGAGCAGGTTCGCCCCCACGACTTCCGGTGGCATCTGCGCAGCGGCCGGATCATCGCCGAGACGAAAGCCATCCCTGCGGCCGACCTGTTCACCTACACGCGCGCCGGCGTCCCTTGGGCCAATCAGGGCTGGCTGATGCAAACGCTCCTATACCTTCTGTACCGTTGTGGTGGCCTTCCTCTGGTCATCTTCCTCAACGCCTTACTCATCGCGCTCGGATACGCGCTCGTAGTGACAGCGTGTTGGCGCGCCGGCGTCACGGCGCGCGCGGCCGGCCTGGCCGCCGTAGGAGCCGCGGCCCTCGGCGTGATCCACTGGGGGGTGCGTCCGCAGGCGGCTTCTTTTCCGCTCTTCGGCGCGGTCGTGTGGGTGATGGAAAGCCACCGGGCGCGGGCCGGCCGCATCATCTGGACCCTGCCGGCCCTCTTCGCGCTGTGGAGCAACCTGCACGGCGGCTTCGTCTTCGGCCTAGGGGTATGGGGACTCTACGCGCTCTGCCGGCCCGCTGCGGACCTCTCCCGACAGCGGGCCCTCACCGGCGAGACGCGCCAGGTGGTCGTGGTGGGGGCCCTATCGGCGCTGGCCCTCTCGCTGAACCCCAACGGCCCTCTGGGTACGGCGCGCTATGTGTGGGGCTTCTTGCAAAGCGACGCCACTTTCCGCTACAACCTGGAGTTCCAACCTTTGAGCATGCACCAACTGGACGGGCAGTTGTTCTTTGCGGTCCTGACGCTGTATCTCTTCCTGGCCTGCCGAAGGCGAGCAATGCCTCCCCCTGACACGGCGCTGGCCACGATCCTTCTGGGCGCCCTCAGCCTCTACTCGCGGCGGGCCTCGCCTTGGCTGGGGATGGCGGCCGCGCCCGCCTTCGCCCAAGCCCTGCACGCGCGGAAAGGGGGCAGCCCGAGCGTTGGCCCTTCCTCCCCGCGGGCGGGAACGCGCTGGGTGAACTACCTCTTCATGACCGTGCTGCTCATGCTCCTTGGGGCGCGCCTTCCTTGGCTGCGGCCCTACCTACCGGGGCCGCCTGAACAGCGCGCCTACGTCGTAGCCGCCGAGACGCCGGTGCAGGCCGCGGCCGCGCTGTGCGACCTAGGCCCCGAGGTGCGGCTCTTCAACGACATAGCCTTCGGCAGTTACCTCATCTGGGCCTGTCCCGACCTTCCCGTGTTCATGGATACGCGCTTTGAACTCTACCCCGATGCCATGTGGCGCGACTATCTCTTGGTCGCCGATGCCCGGTTCGGGTGGGAAAAGGTGCTGGCCCGCTACGGGGTCAACACGATCCTGGCCAGCCGCCGCGATCAGTCCCTCTTGATCTCCGCAGCCCTGGCCTCAGGGGATTGGCAACCGCTCCACGAGGATCACGCGGCCGTCATCTTGCAACGGCGGCCGCGCTGAGATAGGACAATGGAACGGGGGATGTCTCAGGACGTCCCCCGCTGTGATGCTTGCGTGCTACTCCTGCGAACCCAGTGGCAGGTCGGCGCTCAAAGGGCGGCGAGGCGCGCGGCGAGCAAGAACATGCACACGGTGGCCGTCAGCCGCAAGCCGACGCGGTGCAACATCGCTTCACGTTGGGGCGATAGTTTCAGCCCCAGGGAGGCGGCTCCCAGGATCAAAAGATGACCGCCGTCTAAGCCGGGCAAGGGGATCAGGTTGTAGAGCGCCAAGAGCGAAGACAGCACCGCCGTGCCCATGCACCACGCTTGGGCGGCGGGGCCGGGCCTGGCAAAGATCAGGAAGGCCACCAAGGCCAACGCCATCAGAAAGTTGGCCAGAGGGCCACCGGCGGCGACGGCGATGTCTTGCTGCAAGGGCCGATGGCCCCGGCCAGCCGTGCTCCAACGCGCCGCCAAACCGACCGCCATGCTGACCGGAACCAGCCTCACCTCCAGGCGCAGACCATCTGTCAAACCGCATCGCCAAAGAGCAGGCCCCAACCCAACGGCGATGTACCTGACCGGGATGTGCAAGGCTCGCGCCACCAACAGATGCCCTAACTCATGTCCAACCGTGACCAACAAGAGAGAAGCCAGCAGCCCCCCGACGGAAAGAGACAGGTGAAAGGCCGGTTCCATAAAGCCGTTGGCGTTGTCGGCACCGACGCGCGTGGAGCCTCCTGCTACCCCCTACCACCTCCAATCTAGCCCCTTTCGCGGCCCTGTGCAATAGTACCGAGGGATGGCTAGGGCCGTCGCGCGCTAGGACTTTCGTCCTACGCGCGACGGTGCAAAAAGGCGAGGCTCCTTTGCCTCGCCTCGGTCTCAAGCCCCTTTTCCCTTACGCCAACGCGGCCAGGAGCGCCCGCACCACCTCCTTCGGCGGGCCTACGATCCCCCAATCGGCTTGCTGCAACATCGGCGCGTCGGCCTCGCGGCAGATGGCAACGATGGCGCGTGCCCCTTCTATACCTAAGTCATGTTCCGTCGTCCCGTCTATGCCGCAAGCGATGTAGAGGGTGGGCGCGATGGATTTCCCTGTGGCGCCGACCTGCTGTTCCGGGGTGATCCAGCCCATGTCCAGCGCGCCGCGGTCGCCGGCCACGGCCGCGTGGAGTCGGGCGGCCAGTTGTCGGGCCAGTTCAACCCCCTCCGCGTCCTCCATCCCTCGCCCTATGCCGATCACGATGCGGGCCGTGGCCAGGGAAGGCGGTCCAAGGGCCTCAGGCGCGGGCTCCCGTTGCCTTGGCTCAAGGCCCCAGGGCTCTGCCAGCCATTCCACCGTGCCGGAGCGGCCGCGGTCGGCGTAGGGGATGGGAAATGCCCCCGGCCGCACCGTGGCACATTGCGGCTTCACGCGGCAGGCGAAGACCTGCAAAGTCAGCCCTTCATAGATGGAGCGCGTGACGAGGAGCGCGCGCGTGTCCGGTTCAATGCTCAGGTCTTCCGCCTCGGTCACGAGGGACGCGCCCAGGGCCTGGGCCACGCGCGGGGCCAAGGTGCGGCAGCCGGGCACGTCGCCGAAGAAGACGAACTCGGGCCGTTGCGCCTGCAGAAACGAGGCCAACGTCGCGGCGTCGGGCAGGCCGGGGGCCAGATAAACCATGTCGGCGCCGCAAGCGATGAGCGTCTGGGCCATCTCCTCGTCGGGCGCGCCCACGAGCAAGGCGCGCACGTAGGCACCTACGCCGTCGGCCAGGCTGCGCGCCTTGCCGATGAGTTGCAAACTGACGTCCGATGGCCGGCCGGCCGCGCCGTGGGCTACCACCCACACGTCTCGGTATTCTTCCTCGGTCGTCGGCGCGCCCATCAGGGCCTCTAGATACGACAGGTCTTGCATAGGTTTCGTCCTTCAGATGAGCCTTCTGCTCCTCAATTCGGCGACCAGGGCGCGCGCGGCCTCCTCGGGTGGGCCGGGAAGGATGAAGCCCAGGTTGCGCTCCGGAGGGAGAACCAGGTTCCGTCCCTCCGCGCGCCGCACGGCGAGTTCCTCCGCCGACAGGCCCAGGTCGTCACCCGTCCAGACCTCTACCGGTGCCTCCCTGTAGGCCCAGGCGAGGCGCGGGGCGGGCGGATAGCGGGGTTTTTCTCCCCGTCGCGCGATGGCGAGGACGGCCGGCAGGGCGACCGAGAAGCGCCAGCGCGCGCCTTCCTCCCATTGGTAAGCCTGCAGCCTGTCGCCCTCCACCTGCGGTTCTGCCGCGTCCAAGGCCACTGGCCAGCCCAGTTCGTGCGCGAGGCGCGCCGGCAAGGTGCCGCCGTCGGTGTCCAGGGCGCGCTCGCCAGTGAGCACCAGGCTCACCTCGCCGATGCGCTCCACTGCACGGGCCAGGGCCCGCGCGACGTTGTATTCGTCGGCCCCTGCCAGCCCTTCGTCGGTGAGGAGGATGGCGCGGTCAGCACCCATCGCCAGGGCCTCACGCAGCGCGTCGCCCGCCTCCGGCGCGCCGAGGCTCAGAGCGATGACCTCGCCGCCGTGCCGCTCCCGCAGGCGCAGTGCGGCCTCCAGCGCGTATTTGTCGGGTGGGTTCATGATGCGAGCCGCCTGGCGGGGGTCAATCGCCTCGCGTGAGCGCGAGAGCCTGACGCCGCGCGGATCAAGAACCTGTTTGACGCAAACGGCGATGCGCATAACACTCTCCTTCGCGGCCCGCCCGCGACGCTACGGCCTGATCCTCACGCCTACCTCGCGGAAGAGTTCCGTGGCGATGACGATGCGTTGGATCTCGTTGGTCCCCTCAAAGATCTCGGCGATGCGGCTATCGCGCACCATGCGCTCCATAGGGAAATCGCGGCTATAGCCCAGCGCGCCGTGGATCTGCAAGGCGCGCTCCACGCAGCGCGAGGCGATCTCGCTCCCCAGGAGTTTGCACATTCCCGCCTCTTTAGTGAAAGGCTGGCCTGTGTCCACCAGCCAGGCGGTGCGATAGACCAGCGACCTCAGCGCCTCTATCTCTGCCGCCATCTCCGCGATCGTGAACTGCACCGCTTGTAGATGCGCCAGCGGACGGCCGAACCGTTCGCGCACTTTGGCGTAGCGGATCGCCATCTCCAAAGCGGCCTGCGCACCCCCCAGGCAGGCCGCGCCGAGCGTCACGCGCCCGATGTCCAAGGTTTGCATGAACACGATGAAGCCCATCCCCACCTGGCCGAGGACGTTGCCGGCGGGCACTTCCACCTCGTCAAAGATCAACTCGGCGGTGGCGCTGCCGCGGATGCCCATTTTGCGCTCTATCGTGCCGACCTTGAAGCCCGGAAAGCCCTTTTCCACGATGAAGGCGGTCGCGCCGCCGCGCGCGCCCAGCGCGGGATCGGTCAAGGCCATCACGGAGATGATGTCGGCGAAGGAGCCGTTGGTGATGTAGATCTTGTTGCCGCTGAGGATGTAGCGGTCGCCCTGGCGGATGGCGCGCGTGCGGATGGCGGCCGCGTCGGAGCCGGCGCTCGGCTCGGTGAGCGCGAACGCGGCCAATTTCTCACCTTGGGCCAGCGGGACGAGGTACTTCCGCTTTTGCTCCTCATTGCCGCCCAGGTAGATGGCCATCGCGCCGATGCCGATGTGCGCGCCGATGAGGGTGGCCGTGGAGGTGCAGACGCGGCCCATCTCCTCCATGAGGATGCAATAGCCCATCTCGCCCAGGCCCGCGCCGCCGTAGTCCCGCGGGAAGGGAACGCCCAGCAAGCCCGCCTGGCGCAGTTTGGGGATCGTCTCCCAGGGAACCCGATCCTCCCGATCTATGACGGCGGCCAGGGGGCGCACCTCCTCCTCCGCGAATTCCCGCACCATGCGGCGAAACGCGACCATCTCCGGGGGAAACGAGAAGTCCATCCCTGCCCTCCCCTCTTACACGGCAACGGCGATGCCCTTCTCCGCCAGCAACTCGCGCGCGATGATGGCCCGTTGCACCGGGCCGGTTCCCTCAGCGAGGTCTAGGGCATGCACGTCGCGGAACCAGCGCTCTATCGGGTAATCCTTCATGTAGCCTGCGCCGCCGTGTACCTGCACCATGCGGTTGGCGATGCGCAAAGCCGCCTGGCTGCCGAAGTACTTGGCGATGGCCGCCTCTTGGGTGTAGTCCTCGCCTTGATCGGCGCACCAGGCGGCGTAGGCCACGAGGTGACGCAGGGCGGCAACCTCCGCCTGAGAGTCGGCCAGGTAGCCTTGGATGGCTCCCTTCTCGGCGATGAAGACGCCGAATTGCTTGCGTTGGAGGGCAAAGGCGATCCCGAGGGCCAACGCGGCCTGGGCCGCGCCCAGGCTCATGGCCGCAAGGCCCAGGCGCGAGCGATCCTGCGCCGCGCGGGAGATGGCTCCACCCTCACCTTCTGCGCCGAGGCGGTTTTCCGCAGGCACGCGGCAGCCGTCCAGGTAGAGGGTGTTGAGCGTCAGGCCCCGCAGGCCCATCGTCGGCTCGCGCCGCCCGACGGCCAACCCCACCGTCTCCCGCTCCACGAGGAAGGCCGTTGGGCCGCCTGACGCCTGTGCGAAGACGACGAACAGCCCTGCGACCTCGCCGTTGGCGACCCACGCTTTTGTGCCATCCAAGACGTACGCGTCGCCCTCGCGGCGGGCGCGCGTGCGCAGGCGGCCGAGGTCATCCCCGGCCGCCGGTTCGGTCCGGGCGAACGCGCCGATGCGCTCCCCGCTGGCCAGCGCGGGGAGGTAGCGCTCCTTTTGCTCATCCGTGCCGTGGCGCAGGACGGTCATGGCGGCCAGGCCGAGATGGGCGTGCACCGTGAAGGCGGTAGAGAGACAGGCGCGGCCTAGGGCTTCCAACAAGAAGGTGTAGCCCAGCATGTCCAACCCTGCGCCGCCATAGGCTTCAGGCAGCGGCGCGCCCAGGAACCCCTGCTGGGCCGCCTTTTGCAGGATCGGCAGAGGCGGACGTTCCTCCGCGTCCACCTGCTCGGCATGAGGGGCGACCTCCTTGGCGGCAAAGCCCTCAAAAAGGTCGCGGAACATCCGTTGCTCTTCCGTCAACGAGAAGTCCATGGTCGTTTCGCCCTTGTCCTCTGATCAGGCTATTGATCCTGGAACACCGGCTGGCGCTTTTGCAGGAAGGCGGTCACGCCCTCACGCATGTCGTGGGTGCGGGTCAACTCTAAGAAGCGGTCCGCCTCGTAGAGGAGGCCCTCGGCCAGGTTCAGCCGTCCGGCCTGTTCCACCGCGGCGAGGGCCGCCGCCATGGTCACTGCGCTCTTGCCGGCGATCTTCTTCGCCAGGCCCTTCGCCTCTTTGAGCAGCGCGTCGCCGGGGACCACCTTGTTGACCAGGCCGATGCGGTACGCCTCCTGCGCGGTGATGGCATCGCCCGTCAGGATCAGTTCCAGGGCCTTACCCTTGCCCACCAGCCGGGGGAGCCGTTGTGTGCCGCCCCAGCCGGGGATGAGGCCCAGGTTGATCTCCGGCTGGCCCAGGCGCGCGCGATCCGAGGCGATGCGGATGTGGCAAGCCATCGCCATCTCCAACCCGCCGCCCAGGCAGGCGCCGTTGATGGCCGCGATGACGGGCTTGCGGGCCGACTCTATCTTGTTGAAGACAGCCTGGCCTTTGAGGAGCATGGCGCGGGCTTCATCCAGGTTTGCGCTTTCGCCGAGGCGCGCGATCTCGTTGATGTCCGCGCCGGCGACGAAGACGTTGGGCCCGGCGCCGGTGATGATCAGCGCCTTCACCTCCGGGCTTGCCAGCGCCTCGTCCAGCGCGCTGTCCAACTCCATCACGGTAGCCGCGTTGAAGGCGTTGACGGGCGGATGGTCAATGGTGATGAGGGCGACGCGCTCCTCCACCGACATCTTGACGAACTGGCGCTCAGTCATCTTTTCGCTCCTTTGCTTGGGATGGCCCGGAAAATCGCAGGGCCAACGGCCTAGGTGGTGTACTCGTGGAAGCCCTTGCCGACTTTGCGGCCCAGGTGGCCGGCTCGCACCTTCAGTTTCAGCAGGCGGGCCGGCCGGAAGCGTTCACCTCCCCATGGCTCTGCCTGGAACTTCTCCAGCCCCGCCAGCACCGTATCCAGCCCTAGGTGATCGGCCAGGGCCAGGGGGCCCATGCGCTCCCCGCGCCAGGTCATGCCGGTCCCCGCGACCATCGCCATGTCAATGTCGGCGAGGCCAGCGATGCGCTCCTGCAAACAAAGGGAAGCCTCGTTGATGAGGGGATACATGAGCCGCTCCACGCTGAAAGGCGTGCCGGTGCGCGCTTCGCCTGTGCGTTGCATCTCGGCGATCATCGCCTCCACCGGCTCATCCGATTCGCTGCCGTAGCCGTAGAAGCCTGCGCCCGCTTTCTCGCCCAGGCGCCCCGCTGCCAGCAACTTGTGGAAAAGCCCCGCTGGCCTCATGCGTTCGCCGTACTCGCTGTAGAGGTACAGACCGACGTCGCTGCAAACGTCAATCCCCAGCATGTCCATCAGGGTAAAAGGCCCCATCGGCATCCCGAAATCCACGATGGCGCGATCTATCGTCTGGGCGTCCGCCGCGCCTTCTTGCAGGCACAGGGTTGCCTCGTTGAGGTAGGGCATCAGGAGCCGGTTGACCAGGAAGCCGGGGCATTCCTGCACCACGACGGGGATCTTGCGCAACGACTCCGCGAAGGAGACGACATCGTCCACCGTCTCCTGAGAGGTATCCAGGCCTGGGATGACCTCCACCAATTTCATGACGTGCGCCGGGTTGAAGAAGTGCATGCCGATCACCTTGGCCGGGCGTCTCGTGGCTGCGCCCATCTCGCTGATGGAGAGGGCCGAGGTGTTGCTGGCGAAGATCGTCGTCTCCGGGCAGGCCGCGTCCAGTTCGGCGAAAACCCGCTTCTTCAGGTCCATCCGCTCCGGCACCGCCTCAATGACGATGTCCACCTCGCCGAAGCCGTCATACGTCAGCGTCGGCTCAATGAGCGCGAGCCTGCCCTCCATCTCGCCCGCGCCCATCTTGCCCCGATCCACCCGTCGTTGATAGATGTCGCGGATGCGGGCCATGCCTCGCTCCAGCATGGCTTGATCTACATCCTTCAGGACGACCGGAAGGCCCGAGTAACTGATGACCTGAGCGATCTCCGCGCCCATCGTCCCCGCGCCGACGACGCCGGCCTTGAAGATGTACATGGTTCACCTCCTTGTGACATGTCAGATTCTCTCCACGATGAGCGCGCCGCCCTGTCCACCGCCGACGCACATGGTCACCAGGCCGTAGCGCACGTTCCTGCGCTCCATCTCGTTGAGGAGGGTGACCACCTGGCGGGAGCCCGTCGCGCCGACGGGGTGGCCCAAGGCGATGGCGCCGCCGTTGACGTTGACCTTGTCCCAATCCCACAGGTAGCCTTGGGCGATCATCTCCTTGCCCACGGCCAGGCATTGCGCCGCGAAGGCCTCGTTCAACTCAATCAACGCGATGTCGTCCAGGCGCAAGCCGGCCTTCTTCAGCGCCAGCGGCATTGCCCGCGCCGGGCCGATCCCCATGTAGGCGGGGTCCACGCCGGCATACGCGTAGGAGACGACACGCGCGCGGGGTTTCAGGCCCAACCGGGCCGCGCGGTCGGCGGTCGTCACGATCATGGCCGCCGCGCCGTCGTTGATCGGACAGGAGTTCGCGGGCGTGACCGTGCCACCCTCCTTAAAGATCGCGGGGTAGAGGGCCGCCTTCTGCACCGTCAGAGCCGGGTTGATGCACTCATCTTGGGTGATCGGCTCGGAGGCGACCTCCTGGCCGGCCACCTTCTTCTTGACGTGCACGGGGACGATCTCTGCCTGGAATTTGCCCGTGCGGGTCGCCATGAACGCTTTCTTGTGTGATTGCACGGCGAAGGCATCTTGCTCCTCGCGGCTGATCTCGTATTGCTCCGCCAGGTTCTCGGCCGTGCGCCCCATCAATTGCCCGCAAACCGGGTCGGTCAGCCCCTCCCAGAGGGCGTCGGTGAATTGCACATGGCGCAGTTTGATGCCCCAACGGGCCTCGCGGACGATGTAGGGGATGTTGGACATGCTCTCGGTCCCGCCGACGAGGTAGAGTTCGCCGTCCCCTGCCTGGATGGCCCGGTAGGCCGAGGTGATGGCCTCCAAGCCGGAGGCGCAGTTGCGGTGCACGGTGAAGCCGGGGACCTCGCGCGGCACGCCCGCGAAGAGGGCGGCCACGCGCGCGATGTTGGGCGCGTCGGAAGGCTGGGCGACGCACCCCAGGATCACGTCGTCTAACGCCGCGGGGTCAACCCCTGTGTCGGCCAACGTCTTCTTGAAGACGATGGTGGCCAGTTCTACCGCGGGGATGGTGCGCAACGCGCCGCCATGTGCGCCGATGGGGGTACGGATGCCGCCGACGATGACCACGTCTTTCATCTGGCTCTCCTTTCACAGGCGAGGCCCTGCGGGCCCTCAGGGCGAGGACGAATCTTTGGTTTCTTGGGGTCTTAGAAAACGAACAGGCGAGGTTGCCAAGAGCATGTAACGCTCCACAGGGCCATCCCTCGCCTGACAGAATGGCGGCGCCGGAAGATCGGTCGTCGGTGACATGCTTCCGCAACTCCGCTCCCGCTGTTCATTTGTGACGGAAGCCGCCTCCATTGCGGCCACGTTCATTTTACAACAAATTCCCGCGCGACGCAAGGGGGCAAAAGGAAGGCGGGACAGGGGAGGAAGGGAGTACCCAGGCTTCTCCCCCACATCCCTTGTCCCCGCTCCTGCCCATATGGTACAATATTTTCAGCGTCGCGAATGTGAGGTATCTCCCGTTTTCAAGATGCCGATTCAGATTTTGCCCCCTGAGGTGGCCGCCAAGATCGCCGCGGGCGAGGTGGTGGAGCGCCCTGCCTCCGTCGTGAAGGAGTTGATAGAGAACGCGCTGGATGCGGGCGCGACGGAGGTGCGGGTAGAGGTGCGCGAGGGGGGCCAGCGCTTGGTGCGCGTGGCCGACGACGGCTGCGGCATCCCCGCGGCCGAGGCGGAACTGGCCTTCGCCCGTCACGCCACCAGCAAACTGCGCACGGCGGAGGAACTGGAGCGCATCACGAGCCTCGGCTTCCGCGGCGAGGCGTTGGCCAGCATCGCCGCGGTCGCCCAGGTAACGATGTTGACCCGCGCCCAAGGGGAGGCGACGGGCACCTTTCTGCGGCTGGAGGGCGGAACCCTGATGCGGCGCGAGGAACGGGGCGCGCCGCAGGGCACCGTCGTCACCGTGGAAAACCTCTTCTTCAACTTGCCCGCCCGGCGCAAGTTCCTGCGTTCGCCGGCGACGGAGGCGGGGCACGTTCACGAGATCGTTACCCGCTACGCCCTGGCCTTCCCCGAGCGCCGTTTCAGCCTGCTGAGCGACGGCCGGCTGATCTTCCAGACCACCGGTAGCGGCAAGATGTATGATGTGCTGGTGAAGGTGCTGGGGCTGGAGACGGCGAAGCAGATGCTGGCCGTCGCCAGCCCCGAGGCCGGCCCGCCGGCCGTCGGTGTTCAAGGGTACGTCTCCGCGCCGTCGCTGCACCGCGCCAACCGCAACCACATCACCCTCTTCGTCAACCGGCGCTGGATTCAAGACCGCAACCTGGCCTATGCCGTGGTGCAGGCCTATCATACCTTCCTGCCTACAGGGCGCTATCCCCTCGCGGTCCTTCTGTTGGAGGTAGACCCCGGCGAGGTGGATGTGAACGTACACCCGACCAAGTCGGAGGTGCGCTTCCGCGACCCCTCCGGCGTCTTCCAGGCAGTGCAGAAAGCGGTGCGGCGCGCCCTGGCCGATCAATCCCCCATCCCCGCCTTCAGCAACTCATACATCTCCACATCCGACACGGCGCGCCAGCAGCGGGCCAGCGCTGCCGGCCACGAGGCTGCCCAACTGGCGCTGGCCCTGCACCGCCCGATCTCTCAGGGCGAAAGCCCTTTCCCTTCGGCGGGGAAGGCGAAGGAGGCGCGTGCCGACGAGGAGGGGTTACCCGCGCCTCCTGTGCCTGCCTCGGCTAGCCTTCCCCCTCTGCGGGTGCTCGGCCAGATGGCGCAAACGTACATCGTCGCCGAGGGACCGGAAGGGATGTATCTGATTGACCAGCACGCGGCCCATGAGCGGGTGTTGTTTGAACGGCTGCTGGCCGAGCGAGCGGCGGCCCAGGTCCCCTCGCAAAGCCTGCTGGAACCTGCTTTGCTGGAACTGAGCCCGACCCAAGCGGCGGTGCTGAGCGAGGCGGCCGAGGCTCTGACCGGCTTCGGCTTCGTGATAGAACCTTTCGGCGGGACGACTTACCTCCTGCGCGCGGTCCCCGCCGTGCTGGCCCAGGCCGATCCCGTGCGTTCGCTGGTGGACCTGTTGGAAGGATTAGGGCAAGGCGACGATGTGGTGGGGCAATCCACCGAGGCGCGCGTGGCCCGCATCGTTTGCAAGGAGGCCGCGGTGAAGGCCGGGCAAATCCTCTCGTTGGCCGAGATGCAGGAGTTGGTGCGCCAGTTGGAGGTGACCACCAACCCACGCACCTGTCCTCATGGCCGCCCGACGATGCTTCATCTTAGCGCGGCCGCGCTGGAACGAGAGTTCGGCCGCCGCTGAGGGGGCCTGCGCGACCTCGTGGCCTTTCCATCGTCTCCCCTATTGAGAAGAGCGCGGATTTCGCTCCCCGACGGGAACTGTGCTATAATTTGCATCTGTGCGAATCGCTGTCTTGAAAGGAGCCTTCTGACACGTTGGACGAGACTTTGACTGTCTCTCAAGAGACCTTGGAGAACCGTCAGGTTGCCCTGACCGTCGCGGTGGCGCCCGCGCGCGTGGAGCAGGCCATGCGCCGCGCGGCGCGCAAGTTGGCGCAACGGGGCCGCATCCCCGGCTTCCGCCCCGGCAAGGCCCCTTACGAGGTTGTGGTGCGGATGTACGGGCGGGAAGTGGTGCTGGAGGAAGCGGCGGAGGAGTTAGGCCCTGAGGTCTTCCGCGAGGCGTTGGCGCAGGCGGGGCTGGAACCCTTCGCGCCACCCACTTTATCTGAGGTGAAGACCGAGCCGATGACTTTTAAGTTCATCGTGCCGTTGCGGCCGCTGGTGGAACTCGGCGACTACAAGTCGTTGCGTGTGTCGTGGGAAGAGCCGGTCATCGGTGAAGACAAGGTGCTGGAGGAATTGGAGGCGCTGCGCCGCCAGATGGGCCGGTGGCAGACCGTGGAAAGGGCCGCCGACTATGGCGACCTGGTCACCTTGGACATCGTCGCGAAGGTAGGCGAGGAGACGCTCCTGGATCAGCGGGAATGGGATCACATCTTAAACAACGCCGAAGGCGGATTCATCCCGGGCTTTGACGCTGCCTTCGTCGGCAAGGCCGCGGGCGATGAATGGGACTTCGCCTTGAAGTACCCGGACGACTCGCCCTCGCGCTGGAAAGGCCAGACGGCCCACTTCCACGTCAAGGTTCTGGCGGTCAAAGCCCGCAGCCTCCCCGAACTGGACGACGCGTTCGCCCAAAAGGTAGGAGCGTACAAGGACCTGGCGGAGCTGAAGCAGAAGGTGCGGGAGGGGCTGGAGCGCGAGGCGAAGGCTCGGGCCGAAGCCGATTACACGGAGAAGGCGCTCAATAAACTCCTGGAAGGCGCGCGGGTGGAGTTCCCGCCGTCGTTGCTGGACGAGGAGGTTGACAGGCTCTTAAACGACGCGGACCGTCGCCTGCGCGAACGCGGCTCCAGCCTGCAGGCCTACCTGCAACTCAACAAGAAGACCGAGGCCGAGTATCGGGAGGAGGTGCGGCCCCAGGCCGAACGGCGGGTGCGGCGCGGGCTGGCCCTGGGCCGTTTGGCAGATTTAGAAGGGATCGCGGTGGCCGACGACGAGGTAACGGCCCGGATTGAGGAATATGCTCGCGGGCTTTCGGAGGAGGCCGCCGCAGGCCTTCGGGAACTGATGGCGACGGATGAATATAGGCGGCTCGTGCGCAACGACCTGCTGACCGAGCGCGCCTTGGAGCGTCTGCGGGCCATCGCGCGCGGCGAGGTGGAGCCGGCGCCGACCGAAACCCCTTGAGATCATGCTACATCCCCGCTGCCGTCCCAGGGACGCGGGGGTGATTACGGAAAGTGGAGACGAGAACATGTTGCCCGAAGCGTTGATTCCGATGGTGATTGAGCAAACGGGACGCGGTGAGCGGGCCTACGACATCTACTCACTCCTGCTGAAGGAGCGCATCATCTTCTTGGGCACGCCCATCACCGATCAGGTGGCCAACCTGATCGTGGCCCAACTTCTCTTCTTGGATCGCGAGGATCCGGAGCGCGACATCTCGCTGTACATCAACTCGCCCGGCGGCGAGATCTACGCGGGCCTCGCCATCTACGATACCATGCAACTCATCCGCGCGCCGGTCAGCACCATCGCCGTCGGCTGGACGGCGAGCATGGGCACGGTGCTGTTGGCGGCGGGCCGCAAAGGCAAGCGCTATGCCCTGCCCCACGCGACCATCCACGTGCACTCGGCGATGGGGGCCGCGCGCGGCTCCGCGCCGGACGTGCGGATCCAACTGAACGAGATGATGCGCCTGCAGGAGGTGATTGAGACGCTCCTGGCCAAGCACAGCGGCCAGCCGGTAGAGAAGGTGCGCAAGGACATTGAGCGCGACTACTTCATGGATGGCAAGGGCGCGGTGGAGTACGGCCTCATTGACGCGGTGCTGGGGCCGCCCAAGTCGCAGGCCGTGAGCGGCGATGGCTCCAAGCCTGAGAAGGCGGAACCCGAGGCGGCATCGGCGTCGTAAGAGCCTGCCGTCAGCACGGTGGGATAGATCCGAGCACGCTGGCGACCTCTTAGTCTGTTAAGGAGGATCATGGCCGCTGCCATTCAATACTGCTCTTTCTGTCGCCGTAGCCAGGAAGAGGTGCGCCGACTCATCGCCGGCCCCGACAACGTCTTCATCTGCGACGAGTGCGTTGAGCTCTGCCGCGAGATCTTGCTGGAAGAAGGGCATGATGGGAGGCCAGCCTCCAGGGAGGCTGGCCGTCCCCTTTCGCCCAAGGAGATCGTCGCCAAGTTAGATGAGTACGTCGTCGGCCAGGATAGGGCCAAGAAGGTCTTGTCCGTGGCCGTTTACAACCATTACAAGCGCATCACCGTAGGCACAAACCTGGACGATGTGGAGATACAAAAGAGCAACATCCTTCTCATCGGGCCTACGGGGTGCGGCAAGACGCTTTTGGCCCAGACTTTGGCGCGCATCCTGGACGTGCCCTTCACCATCGCGGACGCGACGACGTTGACCGAGGCCGGCTACGTGGGCGAGGATGTGGAGAACATCCTCCTGCGCCTCCTCCAGGCTGCCGATTTTGACGTCGCGCGCGCCGAGCGCGGCATCGTTTACATAGACGAAATAGATAAGATCGCGCGCAAATCCGGCGACAGCCCTTCCATCACGCGCGACGTCTCCGGCGAAGGGGTGCAGCAGGGCCTCCTCAAGATCATTGAGGGCACCATCGCCAACGTGCCGCCTCATGGCGGGCGCAAGCATCCCCAGGCCGAGTACATCCAATTGAACACCAAGAACATCCTCTTCATCTGCGGAGGGGCTTTTGAAGGGTTGGCCGATGTGGTCGCCAAACGCATAGAGGCCAAAGGGCGGCTGGGCTTCGTGCACACGCCGGAGGAGGAGGCTGCGATAGAGGAGCCGGAGGAAGACCCCGGCTATGGCGTCTCGGGCCAAGAGGAGGAGGCGAAACTGCGGGCCGTGGAGCGGGAGATGCGACGCAAGGCTCGCCTGTTGCAAAACGTCATTCCGGACGACCTTTTGCAGTACGGCCTGATCCCGGAGTTCGTAGGGCGTTTGCCGGTTACGGTGAGCGTGGACCCCATTGACCGCCAGGCCATGATCCACATCCTCACGGAGCCGCGCAACGCGCTGGTGCGCCAATTCCAGCGCCTCTTCGCCCTGGACGGTGTGGAGCTCTCCTTCACGCCGGAAGCCCTGCGTGCGATCGCCAACGAGGCCTTCAAGCGCAAGACCGGCGCGCGCGGCCTGCGCACCATCTTGGAGGAGGCCCTGTTGGAAGTGATGTATGAGATGCCCTCGTTGCCCGACCTTGCTCGCTGCATCGTCAACGCCGACACGATCCTGCGTCGCACCCCGCCGGTGTTGCTTAGCAAGACGGGGATGCCGGTGCGCTGGGGGCGCGACGCAGGGCTGAAACAAACGGCGTGAGATGACATCGCTGGCGCTCAGGCCGGGAGGTGGTCCCGGCCTTTGTATTTCCAGATTTTGGCTTCATGAATTGGGGCTGGGTGATCATGAACGCAACAGGAACAAAGGCCCTCACGCGGGACGCGGCCGCCGTCGTGCGCCCCGGCCAACCGCGCACCACGGCCCAAGTGCGCTTCGCCGATGGACGCATCTTTGAGGCGCCGGTAGGGACGCCGCTGGAGGCCTACCTCCGCGCCGCGGCCGATCCCTCTTGGTCTTCCCCTGTGGTAGCCGCTGTGATCAACAACGAGCTGCGAGAACTGACGTATCGGCTAGAAAGGGATGTGGACCTGACGCCGCTGACCATGGCCGACCAGGACGGGAGCCGCATTTACCGACGCTCGTTGACCTTCTTGCTCCTGGTCGCCGCGCACGAGCTTTTCCCGGAGGCCGACATCCACGTAGATCACTCCGTCACCTTCGGGGGGTACTATTGCGAGGTGCGCGGGCGACCGCCCTTCACCCCGACCGAACTGGCGGCCATTGAGGCGCGCATGCGAGAGATCGTGGAGGCAGACGAACCGATCGTCAAAAGCCAGGTGCCGTTGGGCGAGGCCATAGAGCTGTTTCGCCAACGAGGGGAGGACGACAAGGTGCTCCTGCTGGCCCATCGTCGCAAGGACTACCTCACCCTCTACCGCCTGCGTGGCCTCGCCAGTTATTTCCACGGCTACATGGTTCCTTCCACCGGCTACCTGCGCTACTTTGCCCTTCACCATTATCCGCCGGGCTTCATCCTACGCTTCCCCAGGCGCCGCAGCACGGAATTGGAGCCGGTGGTAGAGTACCCCAAACTCCTGGCCGTCTTCCGTGAATACGGCCATACCCTGCGTCTATTGGGCGTGGAAGGCGTAGGAGCGCTGAATCAGGCCATCCAAGCCGGCCGCACCAACGAGATCATCCTGGTGGCCGAGGCTCTGCACGAGCAACGCATCGCTCACATCGCGGACGAGATCGCCGCCCAGCGGGGACGGGTGTGGCTAGTGCTAATCGCCGGGCCGTCGTCCTCGGGCAAGACCACCTTCGCCAAGCGGCTGGCGGTGCAGCTCCTCGCGCACGGCATCCGGCCCGTTGCCATCAGCCTGGACGACTACTTCGTGGACCGGGAACTCACGCCGCGGGACGAGCAGGGGAACTACAACTTTGAAGCGCTGGGGGCTGTGGACCTACGGCTCTTCAACCGTCACCTGCAGGAATTGAGGGCCGGCCAAGAGGTGCAGCTGCCGCGCTACAATTTCTTGACCGGCAAGAGGGAGGCAGGGGAAACGATCCGCCTGGGCGCCGATCACATCCTCTTGGTGGAAGGGATCCACGGCCTGAACCCCAATTTGGTGCCCGACCTTCCCCCGGAGTGCATCTACCGCATTTACGTCTCGGCGTTGACGCAGTTGAACATGGATCGGCACAATCGGGTATCCACCACCGACACCCGCCTCCTCCGGCGGATCGTGCGCGACGCCCGCACCCGCGGCTACTCTGCTGCGGACACCATAGCCCGCTGGGAAAGCGTGCATCGGGGCGAACGGGAGTACATCTTCCCCTACCAGGAGAATGCCGACGTGATGTTCAACTCGGCCCTGGTCTACGAACTTTCGGTGCTCAAGCCGCTGGCCGAACCGCTCCTCTTGCAGATCGAGCCGGGCAAGCCCGGCCACATGGAAGCCAAGCGGCTGTTGGCCTTCTTGCAGTGGTTTGAGCCGATGCCTGTGGAACCGATCCCCGACAACTCCATCCTGCGCGAGTTCGTTGGCGGCTCCAACCTCGCCAACTTCAAGCCGTGGCTGTGAGGCGCATCCTAAGGCCCTGTCTCCGACTCAGAGGCAGAGGCGAACAGGGGCGCTCCGCGGAGCGCCCCTGCCCCACCACCGATGCCTCGGCCTACGGCTCCTTCTGCAAGATGCGCACCTCAATCCCGGCCTGGGTGCAGAGATCACGGAAGCGTTCGGCGTCCGAGGCCGTGCCCGCGATGGAGCCGTAGTGCATCGGAATGGCGATCTTGGGGCGGATCTCCGTCGCGGCCTTCGCCGCCTCGTCCGCGGTCATCACATAGACGCCGCTCACGGGGAGCAGTGCGATGTCGGCCTTCACCTGTCCCACCTCCGGCGTCAGGTCGGTATCGCCGGCGTGGTAGATGCGTTGTCCGCCTACGGTGATGACGTAGCCCACGTGGCCGGCCTTGCGCGGGTGAAAGTCTTTGTTCGTGTTGTAGGCGGCCACGGCCTCTATGGAGACGCCGCCGATCACAAGGCGTTGCCCCGGCGCGATGACGCGCGTGGCCCGGCCTAGTTTCGCCGCCGCCGCGCTGGGGGCCACGACCACCGTGTTGGGGCCAGAGAGGGCTTGCACGTCAGAGGGCGAACAGTGGTCGTAGTGGTCGTGCGTGACCAGGATGATGTCGGCCTTGGGCGTATGTTGAACCAGTTGCCAGGGATCAATGTAGATGACGGGCGGCCCATCAATGCGGTAACTGTCGTGCCCTAGCCAATGGATTTTCTCTAACATCGGGCTCACCTCCTTGTCTAGCCCAGGATGATCCAGCCCAGTATAGCACGCCAAAACCGCCACGTCAACGGCCTATGCCTCCTCGCGCGGTGGCAAGGTCAGAATGATCTCATCCAACGGCCGCTTGGGGACGTGGTGAACCCCCTCGGCGTCGCGCCAGTAGCGGATGTTGCCGTCCTGGGCCGTCTCTATGACCACCTTCTCCTTGGGCTTGCCCAGGGCGATGACCAGCAGGATGTCGTAGCGCGGCGGTATCCCCAAAGCCTTCTGCAAGCCGTGCCTCTCTACGGAGCCGATGATGCAGCCCGCCAGGCCCCTCTCCGTCGCGCCGAGGAGGATGGTCTGCGCGGCGATGCCGTGATCGCAGTCAATCACCTTGCTGATCTCCGTATCGCCCAGGATGATGATGTAAGCCGAGGGCCTTTCCCCTTTGGCAGGGCCCGTCCAGGCTGGCTGCAGATAGCCGGCCCAAGCCAGGTGCGGAAAGACCAGCGCGTTGGTCTCCGGGTCGCAGACGAGGACGTACTTCAAGGGTTGCAGATTGCCGGCCGACGCCGAGAGCCGCGCCAGGTCCACCAGTTCCTTCAAGGTCGCCACATCTATCGCGACCTCCTCATGGAACCGGCGCACGCTCCTGTTCTTTCGTACCAGTTCGCTGAGCATGAGAGCCTCCGGATCACATGAATTTTCTGCGGACGAGGTCTCGCCCTCTCTGGCCTCGTTCACCTTCTTCATCCGGCCGTTGCGTCGGAACCAGATCGGCACCAGCAAGACGGCCGCGAGGAGCACCTCGGCGCGATCAAAGGGCAAAGGACAAAAGGCCCATCGGGGAAAGGTTAATCGCCCCCGCCGGGGAGCATGAGAAGCCGGTGCACCACGTCGCCGATCTGGGCGACGTGCTGGATCACGAAATCTACGTTCGCGTCCCCTTCGCCGTCCACCAGGACGGTGCGCATGCCGAGGGCCTTCGCCGGGGCCAGGTTGCGTGTAGAATCCTCCACCAGGATGCATTCCTCCGGCTGCGCCTGGAGGAGGGCCAAGAGGCGGCTGTAAGCCTGGGGATTCGGCTTGCAGGCATATTCCATGTCGGTGATGTCAAAAATGCGAGAGAAGTGGCGCGCGATGCCCAGCACATCCAACACGCGCTGCGCGTGCTCGCGCGAGGCGTTGGTGAAGACGACCTTGGTCAGGGGAATGCATCCCAGAGCCGCATCTAATTCGCCGTTGGGGATCAGGTAGTCTTCAATCGGCAGGTTGTGGACGTAGGCCAGGAAGTCCTGCGGGTCAATGTGGCGGTCAGTGCGCAAACCTGCCAGCGTGGTGCCGTATTGAGCCCGATACCGGCGGCGCAGGGCCTCTGCTTCCTCGCGGGACAAGCCAAAGCGCTCCACAATGTACTGGGTCATGCGCACTCCGATCTCTTCCATTATGCCGGAACGACGCGGATAGAGTGTTTCGTCCAGGTCAAACACGAGATAACGTAAAGGCATGGGAGAGTCCACCGTTCGTTAAATCAAATACGCCGATCGCCACGATTATACTACTCTTGACGCGAAGGGGCAAGGCGTGTATCATGCAGACATCACCCACGCGTGTGAGGAGAGGAGGCCCTATGCTTTTCCGGCGAGACTGCAGAAACCCCCATTCATTCCTGCTGGCCGGCGTCACGGCCTTGTTGAGCCTGGCGCTCGTGGCGTGCAGCCCAACGCCGACCCCGCGCGCCGCTACCGCGACCGCGTCGATGGCAGCGGTCGCTACCTCTACGCCGGCGCCCAAAGGTGGCCACCTGGTGTACGCCTTAGGCTTTGAGCCCGCCACGCTGGACCCCCACAAGGCTGCCTCTTACGACGCGCACCTCATGTTCATGCAGGTCTACGACCCCCTCGTTTGGCTGGACCTGGACGGGACGTACAAGCCCGGCCTGGCCGAGGCGTGGGAGGCGAGCGAAGGCGGCAAGGTGTGGACCTTCACGTTGCGCCGAGGGGTCAAGTTCCACGACGGCACGCCCTTCAACGCCGAGGCGGTGAAGTTCGCCTTTGACCGCGTGGCCGACCCCGCGACCAAATCGCTCGTCGCCAAGGACATCCTCGGCCCTTATGACCACACAGAGGTCATAGACGAGTACACCGTCAGGGTCTTCTTCAAGGAGCCGTACGCGGCCTTCCTGGACGCGGTCAGCCAGCACTGGCTGGCCCCCGTCTCGCCCGCCGCCGTGCAGAAGTATGGCGATGACTATGGCCGCAACCAGGTCGGTACAGGCCCCTTCATCTGGAAGGAGTACGTGCCCAAAGACCATCTCCTCCTGGTGCGCAATCCCGATTACAACTGGGCGCCCGCCGTTTTCCAACACCAAGGGCCGCCCTACCTGGAGAGCGTCCTCATCCGATTTGTGCCCAACGAGGCGACGCGCGCCGGCATCCTGGAGACGGGCGAGGCGCACGTGGCCGAGGACCTGCCCCCGGTAGAGGTTGTGCGCCTGAAGGGCAACCCAGCCCACGTCCTCATCCAGGGCATCCTCCCCGGCCAACCGACGGTCCTCTTCCTGAACACCACCAACACGCCTACCCAAGAACTGGCCGTGCGCCAGGCCCTGAACTACGCCCTGGACAAGAACGCGCTCATCCAGACGATGCTCCGCGGCCTCAGCGAGCCTGCTTTCGGGCCGTTGGCGCGCACGACCGCCTACTACAGCCCGGCCGTGGAGACGATGTACCCCTACGATCCGGAGAAGGCCAAACGCCTCCTGGATCAGGCAGGGTGGAAGGTGGATGCGGCCAGCGGCATCCGCATGAAGGATGGGAAGCCCCTGCAACTCGTCCTGATCACGATGCCTTTCAACCGCTACCCGGAGATCATGCAGGTGTTGCAGTCCCAATGGAAGCAGGTCGGCATAGACGTGAAGATCAATATTGTACCGACCTTCGCCCAATTCAACGGCGCGGCGCAAAAGGGCGAACACAGCCTGGTGCCCTACTTCGCGCCTGCGGCGGACCCTCATTTCGCCCTGTGGCCCTTTTTCCATTCCCGCAACATCAACGGCGGCCTGGCCTACTCGCGCTTTGCCGATGCGCGCCTGGATGAGGTGTTGGACAAGGGCGCGCAGACGGTGGACCCGCAGGCGCGCGCGGCCCTCTACGCGGAGGCCCAGAAGATCATCATGGACAACGCGTTGATCGTGCCGCTCTATCTGGTCTACAACAATACCATGGCCCGCGCCGAGGTGAAGGGCCTCCGTTTTGACAAGCGCGGGTGGTATCCGTGGTTGTATGATGTGTACATCCAGAAGTAGGTTGACCGTAGAGAGGTGGTTGCCGTGCTTCGCTACGTAGCACAGCGGCTTATCCAGGCGATCCCGATCTTGCTAGGAGTTTCCATCGTCGTCTTCGGCGTCCTGTATCTCCTCCCGGGCGATCCGGTGAGCGCGATGCTGGCAGGTTCGGGCGCGAGCGCGGAGACGATCGCCGGCGTGCGCCGCGAGATGGGCCTGGATCAGCCGATCGTCGTGCAGTACGGTCGTTTCCTCTCTCGGGCTTTGCGCGGCGACTTCGGGCGCTCTTTCACCCAGCGTCGGCCGGTGAGCGCGCTCATCGGGGAGCAATTCCCACGTACGTTGGAACTGGCCGCCGCTTCCCTCCTCATCGGTATCGTTCTGGGCTTTGCCCTAGGCATCGTCGCCGCCGCCTATCACAAGACCTGGCTGGATACCGTGAGCACGGGCGCGGCCCTGCTGGGCATCTCCGTGCCGCAATTCTTCCTCGGCCTGGTTCTGATCCTCATCTTCTCGTATCGTCTGGGGTGGTTTCCGGTTACCGGCCAAGGGGGACTGGCCCGGCTCGTGCTCCCCGCAACGGTCCTGGGCCTCGGCTCCGCCGCCTTCTTCGCGCGCTTGGTGCGCACCAACCTGCTGGAAACCATGCGGCAGGACTACGTAACCACTGCCCGCAGCAAGGGTCTCCCCGAAAGGGTGGTCCTGCTGCGCCATGCGCTCAGGAACGCCCTGATCCCGGTCATCACCGCCCTGGGGTTGCAGGTCGGCTGGCTCTTGAGCGGGGCCGCGGTCACCGAGGTTGTCTTTGCCCGTCCGGGCATCGGGCGTCTGCTGGTGGATGCCATCTTGGCCCAGGATTTCCCCTTGGTGCAGGGCATCATCCTCTTTGTCACCTTCATTTATGTTTTGGTGAACCTTCTGGTGGACATTGGTTATGCCGTCGTTGACCCGCGCATCCGCCATGCTACCCAGTAACCGAAGGGCGATGGGAAGGGAAGCCCAGGCTGAGCGTCCGCCTGCGAGCCTGACGGCTTTGGCCTGGGGACGGCTCCGTCGGAGCCGTTCGGCCATGGTGGGGTTGGCGATCCTTCTCCTGCTGGCCGTGGCTGCCGTCCTCGCGCCCGTCCTGGCCCCTTACGATCCTCTGGCGATGCAAGGGACCGAGGCGCTTTTGCCCCCCTCCCTCACGCATCCCTTCGGCACCGACCAATTCGGGCGCGATGTTCTCAGTCGGACCCTCTACGGCGCGCGCCTGTCGTTGCCGTCGGGCGTGATACCGGTCCTCTTCGCCTTCTCCTGCGGCGTCAGCCTGGGCTTGATCGCCGGCTACACGGGGGGCTGGGCGCGCGCGGTGATCATGCGCCTGGCCGACATCCTGCTGGGCTTCCCGACCCTGCTGTTGGCCCTGTTCATCACGGCCATGCTCGGCCCGGCCTTCACCCACGTCATGCTCGGCGTCGGCATCTCCTTCGTCCCCCATTACATCCGCCTGACCTACGGTAGCACCCTCGCCGTGCAGGAGGAGGCGTACATCCTGGCGGCGCGCGCGCTCGGCGGCGGGCCGGCGCGGATCATGCTACGGCACATCTTTCCCAACATCCTTCCCTCAGTCATCGTCCTGGCCGCGCTCAACGTCGCTTGGGCCATCCTGACCGGCGCGGCTCTCAGTTACTTGGGCCTAGGGGTGCAGCCGCCGACGCCGGAATGGGGGATGATGGTGAAGGAAGGAAGCGATTATCTGCGCAACTATTGGTGGATCTCCACCTGCCCGGGCTTGGCCATCATGCTTACGGTGTGGAGCGTTAACCTCTTCGGCGACGGCCTGCGTGATGCGCTGGACCCCCGGGTGATGCTCTGATCGCGGGGCGCCGATTACCTGGCGGGTGAAAGGGATGATATAATGTGCGGAGAGAAACGGAGATCCTATGCATCGCCACATGCACCATCACAGGCATCGTCACGCCGGCCCAAGTGCGGCCTCCCAAAGAGTGGGGCCCACCATCGTCCTGGTTGGCAACCCGAACGTGGGCAAAAGCGTCATCTTCGGCTTGCTGACGGGGCATTACGCGGTCGTTTCCAACTACCCCGGCACCACCGTGGAGAT
>DAOTYP010000155.1:0-2030 GCA_034434975.1 Anaerolineae bacterium
CACGTCCAGTGGGTCCAGGTAATACATGGGATTCATCTGCCAATGGCGCAGGGTCTCCCATTCCCACAGTTCCAGGCCGATGGCCAGGCGCAGGTGTTCGCGATCCCAACGCTCCTGGCCTTGCAACTCATCCGCCGGGTTGGCGCCGAGGCGCCTACGGAAGCCACGCAACTGCGCCACGCGGGCCGCGATGGCCTGCCGGCTCAAGTCTGGTACCAGACCGTCGTACCGGTGCAGGCCGGCCCGCGCGCCCAGGTGAGGCCTGGCGGCGAAGTAGGCCGACACATATTCCTCTGTAAACCGGGCAAGTTGTTCAGCAGCGTCTTTCATGATCGTTTGCCCTCATCGCCATTGATGCCGATCGGGGCCGGGGCGGTCGCCGCCGGCTCACCCATGAGATCGTATTCCATCGCGCCGGTGATCTTCACCGGCGCGATCTCACCCACAGGCAATGGAGAGGAGACGATCACGAGCCCGTCCACCTCCGGCGCGTCCCGATAACTGCGCCCCAGGCTGAGGCCGTTATCCACTCCCTCTATCAAAACCGCCAACTCCCGACCTAACTGGGCTCGGTTGCGCGCAAGGGAGATGCGCTGTTGCAGCTCCATCACCCGGGCCCGCCGTTCTTCCTTCACGCGTGCGGGGACTTGGCCGGGCATCTTCGCCGCGGGCGTTCCTGGCTCTGCCGAATAGGTGAAGACGCCGACCTTGTCAAAGGAGATCGCGGCTACGAAGTCCAGCAGGGCCTCAAACTCCTCCTCCGTCTCGCCGGGGAAGCCGACGATGAAAGTGGTGCGGAGCGCGATGTCGGGCATGGCGGCCCGCAACTCTTCAATGGTGCTCAGCACCTTATCCACGTTGGCCGGGCGGCGCATGCGACGCAACGTATCCGGATGGCCGTGTTGCAGGGGGATGTCCAAATAGTGGCACACCTGAGGGTGCGTTGCCATGACCTCTATCAACCGCCGGCTGACATGGCCGGGGTAAGCGTACATCAGGCGCAGCCAAGGCAAGTCGGGGCAGGCGGCCAGGATTTCCTCTATCAATCCTGGCAGGCCGTCGCGCAAGCCCAGGTCGCGGCCATAGGCAGTAGTGTCCTGCGCAACCAGGATGATCTCGCGCGCGCCTTGATCCACCAGGGCTCGCGCTTCGGCTACGATCGCCGACGCGGGATGGCTGCGCATCTTACCCTTGAAAGAAGGGATCGTGCAGAAGGAGCAAGGCGCGCTGCAACCATCGCTGATCTTCAGATACGCGCTGCCGCCGCGCACGCCCGCGCGCGGCATGGCGCCATCCCAAGCCTGAGGGGAATCGCCCAACATCTCCACGCGGCCGAACTCACGACGCCCGTCTGCGCGCAGTTGCTCAACGAGGGCCACGATATCCATCCAGCGGCGCGTGCCCAACAGCCCATCCAAGCCGGGGATGCGACGGATGAGCGTCTGCGGGTCGCGCTGGGCCAGGCAGCCCGCGGCGATGAGGATTTGGTCGGAGCGCTTGTGGCGAGCCAGAGCCCGCAATGCGCTTATAGATTCCTCTTGCGCGGCCTCCAAGAAGCCACAGGTATTGACGATGAGAACCTGGGCGCGTCCGGGGTGAGGAGCCGGCCGATGTCCAGCCTGCTGAAGCAGGGCTTCCATCCCCTCGCTGTCCGCCACGTTCTTAGGACAGCCGAGGGTCAACAAATAGTAGCGCATGCTCTCTGGGTTCCAGTGGGGCTATTGTCGGCCTGGCTCAAGGATGGGGCTAACGGCCGGGGCCGCCTCCGCCGTGGCGGTGGCGGCCAGGTCGTACTCTGCAATGGCTCCATCTATCAACACCCACTCCCGACGCACCACCTCGCCGCTGAGCCCGAGCGTCCCTCGCTCCGTGCCGTTGAGGATCACGATCACGCCGCCCGCGTTGCCCAAATCCAACCGCATCCGCTCTTTGGCCTCCCAGGTCTGCTCCTGATCCTTCTCCAAAAGGCCTTCAAAAACGACGCGGTTGTCTGCCGTAGCCCGCAGCCAAGCGCGGGCCGTGACACGAAC